>NZ_JBFRGD010000022.1:0-134347 GCF_052115165.1 Paenibacillus sp. 2TAB23 | reverse complement strand
GAAGCTGGCAGCTGCGCTTCGTTCGCCGGAAGTGAAGAAATATATCGAGGACACGTATAAAGGCGCAATTGTTGCCGCATTTTAATCGAATCATACTTGGAAATCGTCTCTGCCCTGCGGGTAGAGGCGATTTTTTTTGATTCGGCATCCTCGTTCTTCTTGACATAGGCCTGCGCAACCTTTCGAGTCTGTTCGGCGTCCATTCCTTATATAAAACCCAAATTATTCAATATTAGGAGATGAATGAAAGTGAAGCGAAGCATAACGATCTTGTTCTTGAGCTTATTGCTTATTCTTCCGAGTACAGCAGGGGCCGCAGCTTCCGCGAATTATGAATTTCATTGGACGAAAAGCGGGAGCCTGGGGGGACTTGCGCTTGTGAAAGGCGGGGTCACATTTGTGCCCTTGACGCGCATGACGAATCACTACGGAATCGACTTGAGCTGGGATGCGGCGGGCAAAAGAGCTCAGTTTAATGGATGGAGAAAATCGCTAGCTTTGCGGGTTGGCAGCTTGACGGGAATGCTGGATGGGAGGACCGTTAAGCTGGAGGGCGCTCCTTTTATTTTTGAGAAAGAGCTGTATGTGCCTGCCAGGTTCGTCGTGAGCGCGCTAGGCGGAGGCGATGTGATATGGGATGCAGGATCCAAGACGGTGAAAGCGGAGAAGCTGCAAGCCTTTAAAAAATATGATTTTGAAATTGAGGGATTGAAATACACAGTTGTCGGCAGCAGCGGCGTACTCTACAGAACGGATAGCAAAGGCGTTCAACGCGAGCTGGCGAAGCTGGGTACTTCTATTAAGGAGTACTTGTCCATGGGGTTCCATAAAACGCCGGGAGGGCTTCTCGTCATTGACTTGTCTGATTTCTATGGTGAACCCCATTTGAATAATCAATATTTCCGGCTTGTCATTAAGGAAGGCGAGGTTATTCATCAAGCAAGCGTGCATTACTGGAACCGTGTGGAGATCAATGCAAAAAGTCTGGGCAGCCAACTGCTGTTAAATGATGGGAAAACACTTAGATTTATTGAGGATGGGACAGGAAAACTGCTCGAAACGATTGATTTGGTCCAAATAGGAGGGGAAAGCGATGCGTATTTTGTAGAATATATCGATAAGGATGTATTTCTCCTTCGAGCGAATATGGGTGGTATTTTGAAGCTGGCTAATCGCAAGACGGGTAAGGTCACCGTGTTATATAAAGAGCTGTTAAAAGACCAGCAGCTTGAATACGCAGAGCTTAACGATTCCCCTTACCGCGGCGACTTCTTGAAGTTCATAAAACGTGAGGGCGACATGCTTTATTTCAAAAACAAATTCCCCTTTGATAAAGACACAAACATCTATAGTATAAGCATTGCAAAATAAGAGGCGATAGGATGGGTGCATGAAGCGAAGCAAGCAAATGCTGCTCAATTCATGGCCTCATGCTTCATTTTTAAAAATCCAGTCACGGCGAGCATCAGTCGTGACTGGATTTTTTGCTGCCTGCTGATTCCCAATGAATTTGGCAAGGAGCAGGCATTTACGGCAGCAAAGGCTCATATACTCTATCAAATGGAATGAGAGATTCCAGTCATAGGTAGAGAAGGGTGGCAGAGGGCATGCGTCGTATGTTGCGAACTTCAATTTGCGTTTGGACGGTTTGGCTTGGCTTGTTGGGCTTTGAAGGGGGAACTGCATTCAAGGACAATGCAGCCAGCGAGCTGGAGCCATTGCATGCAAGCGTGGCGGGTAGCGTCTCCTATTATGAGCCGAAGCCGCTTCTGGCAGCCCATGCGGTATATGCGGCGAAGAAGCAGCTTATTCAAGAAAGGCCTGCGGCTCCTGCCGCCGCTGTCAAGGCAGAAGCGAATCAGAAAACCGTATATTTGACTTTCGACGACGGTCCTAGCAAAAATACAGGGCTTGTGCTGGATATTTTGAAACGCGAAGGAATCTCGGCTACTTTTTTTGTGCTTGGCGAGCATGTGCTGAAGCAGCCCTTGCTGGCTAAAAGAATCATAGAAGAAGGCCATTCAATCGGCAATCATACGTTTAATCATAAATATGAGCAGCTATACGGCAGCTTCTCCGCGTTTGCCGGGCAGGTGATGAAAACCGATGATGCGATCTATCAAGCCACCGGTGTCA
This sequence comes from Paenibacillus sp. 2TAB23, assembly GCF_052115165.1. Lineage (NCBI taxonomy): Bacteria > Bacillati > Bacillota > Bacilli > Caryophanales > Paenibacillaceae > Paenibacillus > Paenibacillus sp. 2TAB23. The sequence goes on along the minus strand of NZ_JBFRGD010000022.1, from coordinate 132,211 downwards.
GAACGCCGCTGCTTCGCGCGCCGGGCGGTACGTTTACGAACTTTGACCAAGGCTACTTTGATGGACTGGCAGCAGCAGGCTACGTGGTTCATGATTGGAACGTGGATAGCGGGGATTCAAAGAAGAAAGACGTTCCGGCTGCGGAAATTTTGACGGCTATAAAAGGCTCGAGGCTTGCAAGCAAGCTGAATGTGCTGCTTCATGACAGCGCCGGGCATGCTGAGTCGGTTAAGGCATTGCCAGCGATTATTAACTATTACAAGAGCAAGGGTTATGCTTTTGCCCCTATTACGGACAAGGTGGAGCCTATTCAATTCAAGGTGGCAAGCAAGCTGAAATGGAATAGGAAGCCGGTAACAGCTGGTGAGGTAGCAAAGCTCATAACATACGCGGAGCAGCTTGACAGAAATGGAGGTTCGGCGCAAGCAGAGCCTGAGGAGCAGAAGCTTACATTGCACCGCGGGGAGGATCGTCTCGTGCTTGAAGCGGGCGAATATCGCCTGATCGGTGGAACGATAGAGGTGTCGCTGCGCAAACTGACAGAATGGATTGGAGGCAGCTTGGAGCTTGATGCGGAGCAAGGGCAGCTGGTTGTGACATACGAAGGCAATCCGGTGCTTACTCTAAAAAGCAAGGAAATAAAAGTCTCTGACTTAGGTGCGGATCTGATTGTCTCTGTTAGGGCGACGCTGCAGACGTTCGGGATCGGAATAGCGAAGTACGTATATAACGACAATCAACGTGAAATATGGGTGACAGATTAACAGAATCGCCCTCTAGCAGGTCTAAAGATAGAGAAAGCTGGGGAAACTGAAAAATAGATAGATTTATTTTTCAGGAGGCGAATTATACGATGATTTCTCCCCAATTTTCTGATGATGCGAAAGAGGACCGATACAGCCATTGGCCGGAAGCGCCGCAGGTGCTGCTGCATCGATTGCTAGTTAAGGTAGAGAGCGTGCTGCTCGGCAAGCAGCAGGTCATTCGGAACACGTTAACGGCGCTGCTGGCAGGCGGACATGTTCTGCTGGAGGACGTGCCAGGCGTAGGTAAAACGCTGCTCGCGCAAGCTTTTGCCAGAGCGGTAGGCGGCGATTTCAAAAGAATACAATTCACCTCTGATATGCTACCGGCAGATATCGTAGGAGGTGTTGTGCTGGACGCACGCTCGAGCGAGCTTGTTTACCGCCCTGGTCCCATCATGGGCAATGTGGTGCTTGCCGACGAGATCAACCGCACATCGCCGCGCACGCAGTCTGCTCTGCTTGAGGCGATGGAAGAGCGGCGCGTGACGGTTGAGGGCAAAACCCGTAAGCTTCCGGTGCCCTTCATGCTGATTGCAACCCAGAATCCGCTCAGCTTTGAAGGCACGAATACGCTGCCGGAGGCGCAGCTGGATCGTTTCATGATGCGGTTAACGATCGGCTATCCCGGCTCGTCTCAGGAGAAGCGGATGCTGGAGCAGTATGCGGACGGCAACCGGATTGAGCCGGATCGTCTGCGGCCGGTCATTGCAACGGAGGAATGGCTCCAAATGCAGGCGGAAGCAAGGCAGACGCATATGCATCCAGCGCTGCTTGAATATATGGTGCAGGTTGCAGATGCAACTAGACGGGCGCCCGAGGTGGTGCTGGGATTAAGCCCCCGTGCGCTTCGTGATTGGCTGCGAGCTTCCCAGGCCAATGCCTACATGGAAGGCAGGAGCTATGCGGTGCCTGATGATCTGCTTGCCACTGCTGAAGCCGTACTCCCGCACCGGCTATCGCTACGCTTCAGCGCGGCTTCTATGGGAGAGGACGCGGCGGCGGTTATCAAACGCACAATTCGCGATTGTCCGATGCCGGCAGCGGCTGGAAGCGGGAAGCGCCGATGAATGCACCGCATCAGGACGACGTATTGCAGATCGTGGATCAACAGATAGGCGAAGTCGATGGCATTGAGCCGCAAGCAGAAAAACAGAAGGTGGAGCTTGAAGGCAGCAGGCAAATGCCAAAAGCGCATCAGCCCGCAGCATACCGGACCAGATGGTTCGCGTGGAGCATCATAGCTGTTGCATGGGCAGGGAGCTTGACAGCGGTAGTCCTGAGGGGCGGCGCTGTAGAATGGTTTATGACAGCGGTGCTAAGCATGATTATCGCCGTGAGCGGCGTGGCGCCGCTTCTAGCTGCTGCGCGCTTGAGCGCAAGTCGGGATTTGTCGCAGCATTCGATTCGCGAAGGCGGGCAGCTGGATATCCGCTTAACGTTAAAGCGAGCTATTCCTGTTCCGTTTGTATGGATTGCAATTCATGAAGAAACCTTGAACGAGAGCTCGGCATTGAACCGGAAAATCGGCATTCATGCGGTGATCACTCCCGTGTGGAGCAAGGAAATAACTTATCAGTATACGCTTCATCAGCTGCGCCGCGGCAGGCATCCCTATCAGCATGCTGTTGTTACGATAGGCGACTGGCTCGGCTTAACGGCAATCAGCAGGCAGCTCGATTGCAGATCGGAATTCATCGTTCTGCCAGGACTTGCGCATACAGCTAGCCCGAATAGGCCGGAGCGCTTGGAAGGCGGGGGCTTATACGCCGTGCCGTCCTCGCAGAGGGGAGTGTCTCAGGATTTACGGGGTGAAGCGGGAAGAGAAGAAATTGAGGCGGCAGTTCGCGCAGCCGGACTAGGACCGGACTTCCGCCCATTCCGACAAGGAGATTCGCTGCGGCATTTGGACTGGCGGAGCGCTGCCAAAGGACGCGGCTTGCAGACCAAGGTGCATTCGCTTGAGCAGCCCGTTCAAACCTGTATTGCGGTAGATACGATGGCATCGGCATACGATGCAGATGATCGGCTGTTTGACGCATGCGTAGGCTGGGCAGCCCTAGCTCTCGCGAATGCTGCTGCTCTCGGCAATGGTGTAACGCTCTTGCTCGGAGAAGGCAGTCAGGCGATACGAATGCCTTATCAGGGCGGGACGCAGCAGGGAGTCTCCAGCATGCTGCATGCGATGGCTCTTCTCCGAGCGGAAGGAAAGGGCTCGCTAGCTCGAAGCTTGAATCAAGGCTCTCATTTACTAGCTCGCGGCAGTACGATCCTTGTCTTCACTGCGGATTGGCGGGGCGGACGCAGCTGGGGCGAGCTCGCGGGCTATGCGGCAGAGAAAGGCTGCAGGCTTGAGCTGTTTATCGTGACGAGGAATAACATCCCCACCTTTGCGATGCGCGAGCAGCACAGATGGCTGGAGAGCGGCGGCGTCAAATTGACGTGGCTGCCTGTCCCAGCGAGTATGTCCGCTCAGCCGTACGCAGCGGAAGGGGGCGATGCGCATGAGTATGCATAAAAGCGGAGTTGCCGAAAGAACGGCTAAGCTAATAAGCGAGGATCGCAAACGAATGCGGCGTGACATGCCGGAGGAATCCTTTGGATTCCGGCTCGTTACGAGCCTGCTGCTGTACGGCTTGTTTGCGGAGTGGCTGCTGCCTTGGGTTAACGCCGGAGAATGGTCAGCTATTTACAATCCGGGTCCGCTGCTGCTCGTGATCGGATTCGCGATGCTGTCCGGTTTGTTCCGTCTACCGGCTGCGATTACGCTCTCGATGAATGCGGTGCTGTGCTTATTGAGTCTAATGTGGCTCTATAAAGGTGCGGATCAAAGCGAGCTGCAGTGGCTGCTTGGATTTCCTGCCTTGTTGAAGGAGAATCTGCAGCTGATAGGACAAAGCGGCTTATGGGCCATGTCGAGCGAGCTGAGGACATTGCTGCTGTTTATTGGCTGGGCGATGCTGGCCCCCGCTCTGCAGGCGCTTTTATGGATGCGCCAGACAGCGCTGGGTCTAGCCGCTGTTACGTTAATCTATTTAATTACGCTCCATGTCTGGCTGGGCTTTGAGGTCATGGGGGGATTAATGCGAGCGGTAGCCGAGGGACTGTTGCTTGGCGCAGTCGTTGCTGTGCCGCGCGTGCAGCGGATTATTGACACAAGCACAAACAAGCTGAAGAAGCTGGATATGCGCTGGCTGTCCGGGTCAGCGTTTGTCGTATTGATGGTCGTAGGCTTCGGCTTGCTGTTTGCTGGAGGACGCGAGTCCGACATGCCTGCTCCAAGCTGGACGGCTTCACTGAATGAACGCTTAGAAGAAACCGTCCGATCTATGGGAAACCAGCAGGGGGCGGTCACAACGCTTAGTCAATCGGGTTTAGGCCAATTAGGCGGAGCCTTTACCGGCTACGGCTTCGATGACAGTCAGCTTGGCGCGCCGGTCACGAAGGACGAGCGGGTTGTTTTTATAGGCAGCTCGCCAGTCAAAGCGTATTGGCGCGGGGAGTCCAAGCATGTATATGACGGCCGGGGCTGGGTGGATAGCGCAGGAAGCCCTGTGCTGCAGCCCATAAAGGGACCGGATGCGACCGCATTTTCCGAGACTGTGGCACGAGAGGACAATAGGCTGCACGGTCCCGTCATAAGGCAATCTGTCGTTTGGACGGAGCCGGCGGCAGGGATGCCGCTGTTCACCTCGGGATTGCAAGGACATGTAACGGAGCTCATCGCAGCCGATCCTCGTCGCAAGCTAGGCAGCTACGTCTACAATGCCGACAACAGCTCCTTGTTTTCTCAGTCTGACAAGACAAAGGTAGAGCGCTTTGCGGTGGAAAGCATGCTGCCTGTTACAGACGGCACGCAATTACGTTCGATGGCCCTTGAATCAGACTTGGCATCGAATGGAAGCATGCTGCCTACGGAGGGAAGTACGACACTTGAAGAAACGGAGTTATCATCGGAGCTTGAGCCGTATTTGCAGCTGCCGACGTCGCTTCCCGGCCGCGTTTCGGCTTTAGCGGCTGAGATAGCGGGGGGCGGCGTAACGAACCGCTACGACCAAGTGAAAGCGATTGAGGACTTTTTGAAAGCAAGCTACACTTATACGCTCGATGACAGCTCGCAGCCTCCCGAAGGCAGCGATTTCGTAGACCACTTTTTGTTCGATCAGCGTGAAGGCTATTGCGTGCATTTCTCAACCGCGATGGTCGTGCTGCTACGTTCACAAGGGATTCCGGCTAGATGGGTAAAAGGCTTTACGTCCGGAACGGCTGTTTTGGACCTTGCTGCTGGATTGGATGGCAATAAGGAGCTAGCAGGAGATGCTGCACGGGATACTTTGGGCGGCAATGCGCAAGCTGATGGAAGCGGGAGTGCAATAGGCGCTGAGCTGGTACAGTATGAGGTGAAAGGCTCGGATGCGCATGCTTGGGTCGAAGTATATTTCCCTGGCGCAGGCTGGGTGCCTTTTGATCCGACCCCCGGAGTCGGCAGCGTCTTGAGCGTCGGCACGGCCGCTTCGGTTGGCGGTGCGCTTGCTGCTCCGGCTATGGGTGCAGCGGGAGCGGCAATGGCGAGCGATGCTGCCGGAATCAGCGAGACGAGCCTGGCAAGCCTCGCCGCATGGGCTGAGGCAGCGGCCGCGATCGGGGCAGATGCCCTCGCGCAGGCAGCGCACAGAGCAGCGGCGGCATCGCCAGCCGCTGCTGCAGCCGCAGGCGCGGCCGCGCTTGCGCTCGCGGCCGCGGCCATTGCTGCGGCACAGCGCCAGCGGCTTCGCCTTTCGCTGGCGCTGCGCCGCTATGGCGCGGCTTACGCCGGCATCGCGAAGCTCGCCGGCGGAGCCGCGCCCTACCCGTCACATGAACCTGTGACGGGCAGGGCTGCCGCGGCGGCGGAGCTTGCGCCGCGGAAGGGCAGGGCGTCGCCGCACGATGCCGATGGGCTCGTGCGCGCCAGCTTTATTAGCGTCGCCGATCACTTGGCGCCGCTGCTGTATCGCCGTTTCGGCGAGCGCGCGCCGAGTCTGACGGCACGCGAATACGCGCTGGCGGCTGCGCCTGCGCTCCCTGCTGAGCAGCAGGATGCGCTCCGCCAGCTGACCCGCTGGATGGAGGAAGCGCATTTTGCCGCGCCGGGCCCATGGCTTAGTGCACCGACGCCAGCCGCGCTACGCACGGTGCTTCGTGTGCTGGACAAGCAGCCGATTCACAAAACGAAACGTCCAGAGAACATCAAAACGCCTAACAAAATTGTGTGAAGCAGCGTTTGGGATGATTCGCTTGTGCGTGGATCGCAGCCGAGAATCATTGGTTGTGTAGAACCTTACCCATTTCTAGCATATGAAATATCCAATAATCACAAAAGAACTGTCCGATGACATGGAATAGAAAAGGCTGCTACTATTAACGACAAGGTCCCGAATGGGGCCTATGTCTGTTTTACATGGGTGTGCTTGGATAAATCCGCTTTTAGCCGTTATGAATTTAAATTGATCGCAAGCGGTTCTTCATTCCAGATATGGTGGAAAGACCAAAAGGCGGTTGCGTTAAAGAATAATCGTGGCATACCGTGGTTCATTCATGAGCAGCGACACGCCGCGAATTCTGTCAGATTCTAGGTAGTAACTGCGAGGAATCGACTTTTTCTACGAATTGTCACGTTGTTTCGCCTTGACTCGCTTAAACCGCCTTATATATAATTACTACATAATTTGAGGGAGGCTCGGTAATGACTAAGCAAAATGAAATCATTGTTGTTCTCGATTTTGGAGGCCAATACAATCAGCTGATTGCACGCCGTATTCGCGATTTAGGCGTATACAGCGAGCTGCTGCCTTACAACACGTCGGTAGAACGGATCCGTGAATTACAGCCGAAGGGCATTGTATTCTCGGGAGGACCGGCTAGCGTTTATGAAGAAAATTCACCAATGGTGGACCCGGCGATTTACGATCTGAACATTCCGATTTTCGGGATTTGCTACGGCATGCAGCTTATGTCGCATCAGCTTGAAGGTAAAGTTGAGCGCGCGGGCAAACGTGAGTATGGCAAAGCTGAGGTTGCATTTATTGAAGGCTCCCAGATCGGCTTTGGCCTGGATAAGGTTCAAACCGTATGGATGAGCCACGGCGACCACGTTGTTGAGCTGCCTGCAGGATTTGAAGTCGATGCAAGCACGGAGCATGCTCCGGTTGCGGCTATGAGCCATAAAGAACGTCAATTTTATGCGGTTCAATTCCACCCTGAGGTTCGCCACTCGGAGTTCGGCAATGAAATGATCCGTAATTTCCTATATAACATCTGTGATTGCGACGGTACCTGGACGATGGAATCATTCATTGAGGACGCAATCCGTGATATCCGCAACGAAGTTGGCGACAAAAAGGTGCTTTGTGCGCTTTCCGGCGGTGTAGATTCCTCCGTTGTAGCGATCCTTCTTCACAAAGCGATCGGCGATCAGCTGACATGTATGTTTATTGACCATGGCATGCTGCGCAAAGGCGAAGCGGAAGGCGTTATGGAAACTTTCGTCGGCAAATTCGACATGAAGGTGCTTAAGATCGATGCGCAGGAGAGATTCCTCGGCAAGCTTAAAGGCGTAGAGGATCCTGAACAAAAACGAAAAATTATCGGAAATGAATTTATTTATGTATTCCAAGAAGAGTCGGACAAGCTCGACGACTTTGAATTTTTGGCGCAAGGCACGCTTTATACGGATATCGTTGAGAGCGGCACGGCTACAGCGCAAACGATCAAATCGCACCACAATGTCGGCGGCTTGCCGGATGACATTAAGTTCAAGCTGATCGAGCCTCTTAAAGCGTTGTTCAAAGACGAGGTTCGCAAAGTTGGCGAAGAGTGCGGCTTGCCGGAAGCGATCGTATGGCGTCAGCCATTCCCAGGTCCAGGTCTTGCGATCCGCGTACTAGGCGAAGTGACAGAGGACAAACTTCATATCGTACGTGAATCCGATGCTATTCTGCGTGACGAGATCGCCAAAGCCGGTCTTGACCGCGAAATTTGGCAATACTTCACTGCGCTCCCGAACATGAAGAGCGTAGGCGTAATGGGCGATGCCCGTACGTACTCGTACACAGTCGGTATCCGCGCGGTTACTTCGATCGACGGCATGACAGCTGACTGGGCTCGTATTCCTTGGGATGTACTCGAGAAGATTTCCGTTCGTATCGTTAACGAAGTAGACAACGTTAACCGTATCGTCTATGACGTTACGTCGAAGCCGCCAGCTACGATTGAGTGGGAATAGGCAGGAATTAATGAATGTCGTCAGTCGCTCGAAAACCTTGATTCAAAGCGGCTAACGGCTTTGATGGCATTGATATTCCAATATACCTGCAATATAGAGTGAAAAAAATGACTCTCTTTTATCTGCTTTGTTTAGCAAATAGAAGGGAGTTTTTTTAATGGTCAAAAACAAGGAAACGATTCTAGACTTTAAGCTCAACCAAGAAATCTTGGGCCGTGTGAAAAAGCAATGTTGACGAGCGCCGCCCGTCCGCGTGGAATTTACCGTTGGATACCCTCCTCTTGCAGAGGACGGCGAAGCCGTTTCTTCTTGGCGGTCAAGTTTTCGTTCGCATTCTCGCTTGCTTTCATAATTCTTTCAGAGGAATGTTGTATATTTAGTTATATAAATTTTATATTTATAAAACATACCAGAGAGGGAGATAGTATTGAAAAAATCATTGCTCGCACTGTTAGTATTTCTTTTAGTAGTTGGTCCGCTATTCGTGCCTCCAAAGGCGAGTGCGGCAACGGGATTGACGTTCAAGAGCATATCTTCGGGAACTTATGCGACGCTCGCGCTCGACGAAGCTGGGCATATTTGGGCCTGGGGCAGAAACCAGGGCACGTTTGGCGATGGAACGACCAATGGTTCCACTACGCCGAAGCGCGTTGATGTGATGGACGGAGGAACTCCCGTAACGTTCCGGGAAGTGAAGACACAGCGAATGATTTCAATGGCGCTCGATACCACCGGTCACTTGTGGATGACCGGGGAAGACAGTAATAGCGCCCAGGGTAACGGGGCCGGCCGATCCGATGCGACAGCCTGGACCAAGCTTCCCGTATTGGACGGGGCGGAGGACGTCACATTTACAGTGATCGCTGCGGGGTTCTGGAACGGGTTCGCCATCGACAGTCACGGCTCGATCTGGGGCTGGGGGGTCCATATGAGCGATACGCCGGTGAAGCAGATTATTACGGACGGAGTTAGCCCCGTCTCCTTCAAGGGGCTAACCGCCGGTAACCAGGCCGCAATCGCGCTCGACACATCCGACCGGATCTGGAACCTCTTATCTATCGTCCCGAATACGGTGAAGTTCGATCTGGTGGACGGCAGCTCGGTGCGGTATCAATTCAAGGCCATCTCCACCGGCAACGGTGGAGATGGCGGCAACGCCCTCACCAACTACATTCTACATACCGCACTGGATTCGGATGGTCATATCTGGACATGGGGCAATAACAACTCCGGTCAATTGGGGGATGGGGGAGCCACAGGAGCGGCGGGCACGGCCACGCCGACGCTTCGCGATCTAAAGGACGGTGCCGTATCTACGAAATTCAAATCACTGTCCGCCGGCAACCAGCACGTGCTGACTGTGGATACGGCCGGCGATATCTGGAGTTGGGGATCTAATGCCAATGGGCAATTGGGCGACGGCACGACCAATAACGGCTCGCCGCAGAAGCTGGCCGTAAAGGACGACAACGGCAATCCGGTCGACTTCGTGTCGGTCTACGCCGGTGACAGCCAGTCGTTCGCGATCGATATTGACGGCCGAATCTGGGCGTGGGGCTTCGACGCGGCTAGTGTGCCGACTCGACTAAAGTTTGTGCCTGCGGCCACGCTTAGCGTATCGCCGGCGTCATCTTCGACGAAGCTGCAGTCGGTCACGTTGACGGCGACGGTGGCCGGCGGTTTGGAGACGCCGACCGGCACGGTCCAATTCATGGATGGCGCCACCCTTCTGGGAAGCGCTTCGCTTACCGGCGGAACAGCTACATATACGGCAACTTCCTTGGCTGTACGATTGCATACATTGTCGGTTAGATATCAAGGAGATAGTCACTATGTGGCGGCAAGCTCTGCGAGTGTCTCCCACCAAGTCGACATGCCGGCAGCCCCCGGCCTGACGTTAACCCCTTTGACGACGAGCGACACTTTCGATCGGGTGACTGTTACCGTAGCCGCTTCAATCAACGGCAGCGGCAATTCGCTCAGTCTCTTGAAGTGGCAGGCCGGGAGCAAGACCGTGTCCAACTTCGCGAGCGCGGGGACTGTTATCACGACACCCTTGAAGTTTGATGCGGCGAGCAATGGGATTTATACGGTCTATGCGAAGGATGCGGCAGGCAACGAGGTTGTTAAGACAATTGAGGTAACCAACATTTTGCAAGCTGGCGACCCGGCGTCGCTGAATGCTGCGATCTTGACGGCGGAGCAGGCGCTGACGGACCATCCGGCAGGGACGAGCGTCGGACATGCTTCCGTGAGCGCGCGGAACACGCTGCAATCGGCGATCGACGCAGCGCAACTGGTTGAGGGTGATGCGGAGCATCGAACGCAGGCGCAATTGGACGCGGCAACGACGACGCTGAACGGCGCGATCGCGACGTTTAACGAAGCGGTGATCGTAGCGGGCGAAGCAGCGACGCTGGATGCTGCGATCGCGACGGCGGAGCAGGCGCTGGAGGATCATCTCGAGGGGACGGACGTCGGGCAAGCGTCTGAGAGCGCGCGGGACGTGCTGCAAACGGCGATCGACACGGCGCAGGAAGTCTCGGATGACGTATCGAATCAAACGCAAGCGCAACTGGATATGGCGACGACAACGTTGAACGGAGCGATCGCGGCGTTTAACGAAGCGGTGATCGTAGCGGGCGATCCAGCGGTGCTGGATGCTGCGATCACGACGGCGGAACAGACGTTGGCGGATCATCCGGAGGGAACGGGATTCGGACAAGCGTCCGCAAGCGTGCGGGACGTGCTGCAATTGGCGATCGGCGCGGCGCAAGACGTCTTGGATGACGCAACGAATCAAACGCAAGCGCAATTGGATACAGCGACAACAACACTGAACGGAGCGATCGTGACGTTTAACGAAGCGGTGATCGCAGCAGGCGATCCAGCGGTGCTGGATGCTGCAATTGCGACGGCAGAACAGACGTTGTCGGGGCATCCGGAAGGAACGAACGTTGGGCAAGCGCCCGAGAGCGCGCAGGACGCGCTGCAATCGGCGATCGACGCAGCGCAGGACGTATCGGATGACGCATCGCATCGATCGCAGGCGCAACTGGATGCGGCAACGACGACGCTGAACGGAGCAATCGCGCTGTTTAATGAAGCGGTGATCGTTGCGGGCGATGCAGCGGCGCTGGATGCTGTGATCGCGACTGCGGAGCAGGCGCTGGCGGATCATCCGGAGGGAGCGGAACTCGGACAGGCTTCCGAGAGCGTTCGAAGCGTGCTCCAAACTGCGATCAATGAAGCGCAGGCGATATTGGACGACGCAACAAATCAGACGCAGGCGCAACTGGATTTGGCAACGGCGACACTGAACGATGCAATCTCGGCATTCGGGCTGACCGTTGTCGGCGTCGTACTGAACGTACCGGGCGCTGGCTTGTACGGCGTGGGGGACACGCTCGCATTCACATTGACGTATCGCGACGAGGTGAACGTCGCCGGGATGCCGCTGCTGGCGCTCGCGCTCGGAGCCAATTCCGTTACGGAAACCGTGTACGCTGAGTATACGGGGGCAACGGACGTAGCGACGACGAGCTTGACGTTCGAATACTTGGTGCCCGAAGGCATGGTGGATGAAGACGGCATCGCACTCGAAGGCCGGCTTGATCTGCCGACTGGCGCGGCCGTCACGCTTGTCGCGGGCGGCGCGGATGCCCTTGCGAGCTTCCGCGTTCCCGAGACGAGTGGCATTCGGCTGATCGGGCAGGCGCCGACGCTTGAGCTGAGCGCGACTGGCACGCCGCGCACGTCGGCCGATGTGACGGTGACGGCGGCGGTATACGGCGAAGCGACAGCGGGGAATTCGCTGGTGCAGCTGAAGTGGCTGATGGGAGCGCATGACGTCGCCGACTTCGCGGGAGGATCAGCCGGCCAATCGATTGTCGTGCCGAAGGCGTTCACGGTGCATACGAACGGAGACTATACCGTATATGCGCAGGATGCTGCTGGCAATGAGTCCGCAGCGGTCATTACGATCGCTTCCATCACGAATCCGGTCAGCACGCCGTCAAGTTCCGGCACGACGGTCGAATTGTCGCCAGACGGCGGCGTAGTGGTCCGTGTCGCCGATTCTGACATCAAGAAGGAGACGCAGCAAGACGGAACCGAGACGGAGAGTTTCGAGCTGACAGACCTGTTGATGGACCAGATCCTGGAGCAGTTGAAAAACGCAGGCAAGCCGACTGTGACGTTGGTGATCGACGACACGGAACGGGCGGTGAATGTACGCTTCCCGGCCGATCGACTAGGTGAGCAGCTCGCCGCTTACCCGAACTTGCAATACGAGGTGCGACTGAACGACTCCAGCTTCCTGCTGCAGGTTAACGTGCTGGATCTGGCTGACCTGGCATCACGGCTAGGCGTCGATTTGAAGGATATGAAGGTGAGCATTCTGACGTCGCAAGTTGTCGGATCAGCCAAGGCCGAACTGGAGCGGCTGGCCGGTACGAAGGGTATGAAGCTGGTCGGTCAAGCGGTCGATTATCGCATTGTGGTGACCGGCGGCGGCCGCTCGGTCGAAGTGACGGATTTCGGAGGCACGTACATGGCTCGGGCTATCGTCATGGAATCAATCGAGCCGGGCAAGAGCTATACCGCCGTCGTATATGACCCAAGCGTTCCGTCGTTTTCCTTCGTTCCGGCCGTATTGGGGACGAGAAGCGACGATAAGCAACAAATGTCCATGAGTTCCCCGCATAACAGCATCTATGCCATCATGGAGACGGCAAAGCGTTCGTTCGACGATTTGAATGGCCACTGGGCGAAGGAAGATGTGGAGCTGCTGGCTTCGAAGCTGATCGTGCAGGGCGTATCGGATACGAAGTTCTCGCCTGGCGGCACCGTCAAGCGGGCGGAATTCCTCACGCTGCTCGTGAGGGCGCTGGGCATAAGAACGGATGCAGATCCGGCGGCTATGAGCTTCGTGGATGTGCCATCGTCCGCTTGGTACGCGCCAGAGATAGCGGCTGGCGTGAAGGCCGGATTGGCGAAGGGGCTGGATGCAGACCACTTCGACCCGAACGGCACGGTGACGCGGGAGCAGATGGCGGTCATGCTGGACAATGCGTTAGCGCTGGCAGAGGGGAGGAATAGCGAGTCTGCCGCTGTGTCCGGATCTGTCGATTTCGCTGATGCGAACCGTATCTCGCCATGGGCGCGCGCAGCCATTGAGCGAATCGCAGAAGAGGGCATCGTGCAAGGCACAGCGGATGGACGCTTCCAGCCGCGAGCAAATGCAACCCGGGCTGAAGCGGCCGCGATGCTTAAGCGGCTCTTATTGACGGTACAGTTTATCGATGGATGATAGGCACGTTAACTGAATCGTCTATGACGTGAATTCGAAACTGCCTGCAACAATAGCATGACAATATACTCTCTTTTATTTGCGTTGTATAGCAAATAGAAGGGAGTATTTTTTTGAGCTATAATGAGGCTAGGTCATTTGAAACGGGAGGCTGAACCTTGCGCAAAGCGGAGATCATTCCTTGGACGGAAAACTGGAATGAATTATATCAAACCGAATCACATATCCTTGCATCTGTACTGAATGAAGAAATGATCGAGATACACCACATTGGAAGCACGTCAGTCAAGCAAATCGGGTTTGCTAAACCAATCATCGATATTTTGATTGTCGTAAGAAACATTCATAACCTTGATGCGTACAACGATCAGATGGAATCCTTCGGTTACACGCCACGAGGCGAAAACGGCATGATTGGTAGACGCTACTTTATAAAAGGCGGCCAGCAAAGAACGCATCATGTCCATTGCCATCAGATTGCAGATGAAAGAGTAGACATTCATTTAGCATTTAAGCAATATATGATTGAGCATCCAGATGACGCAAGAGCATACGCGGAGCTGAAAATAAAGCTTGCCGACCAGTTCCGCCATTCTGTCCATATGTATCAAACGGGTAAGGAACAGTTTCTTGATGAGATGATCCTAAAAGCGATGAGATGGGCGAAGAAGAAAGAAAAGCCCTTCGCATGATTATAATGATAAATGGCGCATTTGGCGTTGGAAAAACAAGTACGGCTGCCAAGCTGCAAGAAAAAATTCCGAACAGCATGTTGTTTGATCCAGAAGAAGTCGGATATATGCTAAGGCGGATGTTAACAGACGAAATAAAGAATGAGCATGAGAAAACGGATAACTTTCAAGATCTAGACTTATGGAGAGTGCTTGTCGTTCAAGCAGCTCAAGCGATTAAATTTAAGTATCAAAGAACACTGATTGTTCCAATGACTATCTATAACAAGGATTATTTTCATTATATATATGAAGGCTTTAAGGAACTAGATAATCAGACGTACCATTTTTGTTTAACGGCAAGTGAAGAAGTGATCTTTGAACGCTTAAAAAAACGTGGAGAGGTCGAAGGCAATTGGTGCTTTCAACAAACGAAAAGATGCTTGGACGCTTTTCAGGATGCATGCTTTGAACCATATATTTGGACGGATACGATAGAGGTAAGCGAATAGCTGAGGCTATTATGAAATCCATTAAACATGGCACGGCTTGACGTTCGTCAAACTGCGAAGCAATAGATGGCGAATGCTGCATGTCAATCTCCCTTTTTTTTCTATCTCTTATCCAGCCATCCGCATAAGTCGGAAATCAACAGCAGCAAACAATAAATGCCATTATCCATTCCTATCTTGAAGCTGTTTATCAAATCCGAGCAGCAGCGCATCGAATGCGGCATGGAAGGTCGGAGAGAGACGTGCCATAATCGAATCTGCACTTTCCTCTAATTGGGTATAGGACCCTACGATCCCGCGCAGCATATAGAAGTAAATACGCGAACAGCTGAGCAGCCCGTCACCATCAGGTAAATTCAAATAAGTACCCAAGAGTCGCGAGATGATATGGAACACGTGCTGCCGCATCCGGTTGATCGCAAGCTCAGGTTCGGATTCATCAACGCGAGCGGAATTGGCCTCGAAAAAAATGCTGTACATGCTTCGGTTGTCCAAGCAGAACCGAATAAGCTGCTCGTTAAGGCGGCGCAGCTTCTCGTCCGAGGACAGGAATGCATCGTCCGACAGCATATCCAAGCTCGTTTTGAGCAGCTCCAAGGGCTGCGTCGACAAAGCATAAAGCAGAGCCTCCTTATCTTGAAAATAAATATAAATGGTCGTATGCGAGCAGCCGGCTTCTTCGGCAATTTGCCTGATGGTGACTGTTGCGTAGCCCCGCTCACTAAATAGCTTTTCGGCTGCAGCAAGAATAGCTTGCTTCGTTTCCTCTGAACGTTTGGTAGTCAAATTCATTCCTCCTCCAAGCAAGTAACCGTTGGTTAGCGATCAATGGTTATACGCTAATCCATGCGGCATGATGTTGTCAAATGAACGATTCTGTTATAATTTTTGTTGCATAGCATACCGTTCGTTTAAGGAGATACCGATGAAGCTACTGCCTTCCATAAGCAAAGATGAGATTGCGCTTCCGCAGGCATTTCCGATTATCATATCGCAGTCTCAGGGCGTTTCGCCGACCTTTCAGCGGCTGCACTGGCACACAGCGCTTGAAATTAACTATATCGAGCAGGGCAGCGGTTATTATTTGATCAACGGCAGCCGTTATGACTTCCAGCAAGGAGATATCGTGCTTATTCACGCGAATGACCTGCACCGCGCGTTCGAGGGAGAAGGACTGGTTATGAACATTGTTATGTTCGATCCGTCTCTGCTTGCTTTAGAGCAGCGCTATGACGCCGAGCTGCTCATTCCGTTTCGCGATATCGGCCAGCGGTTTGATTATGTGCTTGAGAGAACGCAACAGGCGCATGGGCTGCTCGGTTCGATACTATTGGAAATGAAGGCTGAGTTCGAACGCAAGGAGCCGCATTTCGAGGTCGTCGTGAGGGCGAAGCTAATTCAATTGCTGGCGTTCGTCAACCGATATTTTGCGAGAAACAACAAAAATGAATCGCAGCATGCGCGAGGTACGGAAACGATCCGTGCCGTCCTGCGCGATATCGAGAGCGATATTGCCTATCCTTGGTCGTTGGGGAAGCTGGCCGAGGCGGCTCATCTCAGTCCCTCCCGGTTCAGCGCACTATTCGTACAGGTCGTCGGCACTTCGCCGCTTGACTATTTAATTCAGCTTCGGTTGTCGCAAGCTGCGAATTTGCTGGAAACAACCGATAAGAAGATTATAGAAGTAGCTGCGGAATGCGGTTTTCGCAATTTATCCAATTTCAACCGGTTGTTTAAGCAGCATGTTGGCAAGCTGCCATCTGAATTTAGAATTTAAATAACAGTAAGATAGTATCAGAACATCGTTCTTTTTCATTAGAAGAGCGATGTTTTTTGTTTTACAATAAAGCTAAGAACAAAAAAGGAGCGTGGCCGTCATTATTTTCCTGGGAATAGACGCAGGCGGAAGCAAAACCCATGCCTTGCTCGTTGACGATAGAGGCCGGGTGCTTGGCAGAGGGCTTGGCGGGAACGGCAATCACCAGACCGCATTCGAGAAGGCAGGAGCGAACATTGAAGACGCTTGCCAGCAGGCGTTACAGGAAGCCGGCATTGCGAAGGAGCAGGTAACCTACGCATATTTCGGACTCGCCGGAGCTGACCGTGAGCCCGATTATGAGATATTGCGGCCGATGATGGCTTCGCTTGGCTATAAGCACTACGCCATTGCGTGCGATACCATGATCGGTATGCGCGCGGGTACAAACAAATCCTATGGCGGCGTTATTATTAGCGGCACCGGCTTCAATGCCGCAGCACGCAATTCGCAAGGCGAAGAGCTTCAATACGGAGGTTTTGGCTATTTGTTCGGAGACGGACAAGGCTCGGGCACCGATCTGGCGGTTCACGCGTTCCGCAGTGCCATCCGTGCTTGGGAAGGAAGAGAGCAGGCGACTTTGCTTAGCGAGCTTGTTCCCGAGAGGCTTGGCTACGCAACCATTCAAGAAATGTATGATGATGCGTTATATAACCACAAGCGCCCCGGTTATGGTTTGGCTAAGGTTATGTTCGAAGCTGCGGCGCAGGGTGACGCGGTCGCAATCCGAATTTTGCGGGACGCGGGCAATGAGCATGCCAACGCCGTTATTGCTTTGATTAAGCGCCTTGGCATGGAGCAGGAAAGCTTCGATGTCGTGCTGACAGGCAGCGTGCTGTCGCGCGGCGGTTCCCCCCATATGGTCGACGCGATCAATGAGGCGCTGGCAGCAGCCGCACCGTATGCCAAGACCGTGCGGTTGACGGTGGACCCTGTCATTGGGGCCGTAATGAGCGCTATGGACAGCAAGGGGATTACGATTGACGAGACCGTGGATGCGGCTTTGCGGAAAATTACATTTTAATCATGGGAGGCTCATTCATATGTCGAAAAAACAGTTAAAGGTCGCCGTCATTGGCGGCGGTTCATCATATACGCCGGAAATCGTCGAAGGCTTCATCAAGAAATACGACGAAATGCCGATTCGCGAGCTGTGGCTCGTGGATATCGAGGAAGGTCGCCATAAGCTGGCGATAGTCGGCGAGCTTGCGAAGCGGATGGTGGAAAAAGCAGGCGTGCCGATTGAAGTGAAGCTTACTCTCAATCGCCGCGAAGCGATTGCAGGCGCTGACTTCGTCACGACGCAAATGCGCGTAGGTCTGCTTGAGGCAAGGCGGCGCGATGAGCATATCCCGATTTCCCATGGGGTCATTGGACAAGAAACGACGGGTCCTGGCGGGATGTTCAAGGCGCTTCGTACGGTACCGGTCATCCTTGATATTTGCAAGGATATCGAGGAGCTGGCGCCTGACGCATGGATGCTGAACTTCACGAATCCCGCAGGTATCGTGACGGAAGCCGTTCAGAAGCACAGCAAGGTCAAAACGGTTGGCCTATGCAACTCGCCGATTAACTTTCAGAAGTTTCTTGCGAAGGAATATGGGGTAAGCGAAAGCGATGTACTGCCTGAGTTTGTCGGCATTAATCATCTGCACTGGATAACGGCAGCATTCGTGAATGGCGAGGATAAGCTGCAGGAGATGATCGGCGGCGGCAAGGACTATTCGGCTACAAACGTTACAAAGTTTGACTGGGATGCGGATTTCCTTCGGTCGCTAGGCGCTTTGCCAACGTATTACCTTCGTTATTTCTATATGACGGATGCCATGCTTGCCGATATGAAGGAATCGTTTGCCAAGAACGGCACGCGCGCGGAAGTCGTGAGCCGCGTGGAAACCGAGCTGTTCGAGCTCTATAAGGATGTTAATCTGAACGAGAAGCCGAAGCAGCTTGAGCAGCGCGGCGGTGCGTATTACTCGGAGGCAGCAGTAAATCTCATGCACGCGTTGTACACGGACAAGCGTGATATCCAAACGCTGAATGTGAGAAACGGAAACATCATCGGCTTTCTGCCTGAGGATGCAAGCATCGAGGTCAACTGCGTCGTGACGGCACAGGGTCCTATTCCGCTGCCGCTGCAGCGTGTCCCCGAGCAGATCAAAGGGCTGATGCATGCCGTGAAAACGTATGAATCGCTTACGATCGAGGCTGCTATTAGCGGAGATCGAGGCCTAGCCCTGCAAGCGCTTGTGCATCATCCGCTCGTTCCGAGCGTCTCGGTTGCCAAGCTGTTGCTTGAAGAGATGCTTGAAGCGAACAAAGACTATTTGCCGAATTTTTTCAAAAACGAAACGATGTAAAGCTTTCTGCGCAGCAGAAGGCGGTGAAGACGGGAGCCTAGCTTCCGTCTTTTTTGGCATTCCTTTCCGAACGAATATTGCGCCGAAATAAATGCGAAAAACATGAAATTATTTACATTGACATCTACCGCTATCAATTATATGATAACAAAGGTTCGTGAACATGATAATCATTATCACTTTAACGACAACGATTATCAATTCAAATGCATAGGCAATGGGTTTACAAAAATAGGGGGTAAAAGAAAATGAACAAACGTTTGATGAGCTTGATTATGGTAATCGTCGTTATGCTGGTGGCGGCAGGCTGCGGCGCGAACAATGCGGCGAACAACAAGGCGGCTAACGAAGCAGGAAACGAAACGAGCAGCAACGCAGCTGCAACGAATGCAGCAAATACGGAAGCAACGGGTCCAATCGTTGTCAAGGATGCAAAAGGCGAAGTGACGCTCGAGAAGCCTGCACAAAAAGTGGTTGTGCTTGAGTGGACGTTCACAGAAGATATTATCGCACTTGGCATGCAGCCGATTGGTAATGCAGACAACGAAGGCTATAAGACATGGGTAACGGGAGAAGCTCCGCTTGATGCAGGCGTGACTGATGTTGGTTTCCGCCACGAGCCGAACCTAGAGAAAATCGCAGAATTGAAGCCTGACTTGATCATTGCGAACACAGACAGCCATGAGGCGATCTACGAGCAGTTGAAAGGCATTGCGCCAACGGTCATTTTCAGCCTTTATCCGGTTGAAGGCAAAGGCGATCAATATACAGAAATGATTAGCATGTTCAAATCCATTGCAGCAGCAGTTGGCAAAACAGCAGAAGGCGACAAAGTGCTTGCCGATCTGGACCAGCATTATGCAGATGCAAAAACGAAGCTGGCTGCAGCGGGCAAAGAAGGCCTCAACTACGTGCTTACGCAAGCGTTCAGCTACCAGAATGCCGCAACGATGCGTCTATTCATGGATAACTCCCTAGCTGTTCAAACACTTGACCGCATTGGTCTTAAAAACGATTGGAAACCAGAGCAATTTGAGCTTTACGGCTTTACTACTTCGACAGTAGAAGCACTTCCGGCTGTACAAGATACGAACCTGATCTACATTGTCCAAAAAGATGATGATATTTTCTCAGGTGCGCTGAAAGACAACTCGGTTTATAACGGCCTTAACTTTGTGAAGGAAAAACGCACATATGCCCTAGACAGCACAACATGGGTATTCGGCGGCCCGATCTCCTCCAAGGTAATCGTTGACCAAGTCGTCAATACATTAACGAAATGAGCGAGCTCATGACGAACCGTAAAAGCGAAGCCCCACAGGGCATGATTGGGCGAATAATCGTAGTATTCGGGGGCGGCCTTGCCGCCCTTTTCGTTCTGTTTATCCTTAGCCTTTGCTTTGGCGAAGCCCAGATACCAGCGTCAACCGTATTTGACGGCCTGCTGCATAGACAGGATATCATGGAGCATAACCTGCTTTGGGATATTCGGATGCCGCGTACCGTAATCGGCATTCTTGCCGGGGCTGCGCTGGCAGCGGCCGGGGCATTGCTGCAAACGATCACGAGAAACCCGCTTGCAGCTTCCGATACGCTCGGCATTAATGCAGGGGCTTACTTTATGGTTGTTCTCGGAACGGTTGCTTTTCCTGCCCTGCAGCATGAGGTTCCTTTTGTATTGGCAGCGGCAGGCGGTTTCCTTGCGGCTCTGGCCGCCTATTTCCTTGGTGGAGGCCGCGGAGCAACGCCGGTAAGGCTTGCGCTGTCGGGTATGATCGTTTCAATGGTGCTTGGCGCGTTTACGTCGGCTATTCATATTTTTAAAGAGACGGAAACGCAGTCGCTGTTCCTATGGGGCGGGGGCACGCTCATCCAGCTGGATTGGAGCGGTGTTGAGTACGCATGGCCGTTCGTGACGATACTGCTTGCCATCTCGGTATTCGCTGGGCGTCAATTCGATGCGCTCGAGCTGGATGAATCGACTGCCCGGTCTTTAGGCCAAAAGGTTGGTTTAACGCGCGCTGGCGGGCTGGCTCTCTCCGTATTTATGGCAGCAATCGTGGTCAGCGTTGTGGGTCCGATCGGATTCGTCGGACTTGTTGCTCCCCATCTGGTTCGACTCTCCGGCATTCGCAAGCATCGCTTGCTCATCCCGGCGAGTGCGCTGTGGGGTGCGCTGCTTATCACAGCTGCAGATGTGCTTGCCCGCATGGTGCGAAGCAGTCTCGGCGAGATGCCCGTAGGCGCAGTCATGGCAATTATCGGTGCGCCTTGGCTTATTTGGCTCGTGCTTACCAAGATGAAGAACATATCCGGCTCAGGCTCTGGGCAGTCGTCGATGAGCATTGGCGGCGCCCCGCTGCGTTTGCGCTTCATGCCGACTGCTATCTCGATGACCGTATTGCTTGCTGTGGTTATACTCGTCAGCTTATCGCTTGGCGGAACACGGATTCCAATCATGGAATTGCTTGGAAGCATTATTGGAACAGGCGATGATTCATATTCTGTCCTTCTAAACCTGCGGCTGCCGCGGACTTTGGTTGCAGCAGGCGGCGGGATTGCGCTTGCGATCAGCGGCGTGCTCATTCAGAGCGCGGTTCGCAATCCGCTTGCGGATGCCTCTATTATTGGCGTTACCTCAGGTGCTGGGTTTGGCGCATTGGTCGTGCTGGTCGCATGGCCAACGCTGCCAATCTTTGCGCTTCCGATAGCAGCGATAACGGGTGGAATCATCTCGGCAGCGGTTGTGTTTTTTTTGGCTTGGCGCAAATCGCTTAATCCGTCCGTTCTCATTCTGCTGGGCATCGCGGTATCCGCGATCGGCTCTGCCGGCATACAAGCGATGATTGTGAAAGCAAGCCTTTGGAGCAGCACGGCATTCGTATGGCTAACTGGAACGACCTACGGCCGCGGTTGGGACCAATTTAACAGCATTTTTATATTTCTTCTTATTCTCGTACCGGCCGCATATTATTTGGGTAAGAAATTCGACTTGCTCGCCTTCGGCGATGATAGCTCGACAGGCTTCGGCCTGCCGGTTAAGGGGACTCGCCTGTGGGCGATGATTATCGGCGTCTTACTGGCTGGGGGTGCTGTAGCAAGCGTAGGAACAATCGGGTTTCTTGGTCTCATGGCACCACATGCGGTACGGATGATGGTAGGCCATCATACTAGACGCTCGATTATTTTATCGGGTCTGCTCGGCGGCCTGCTGCTCGTGCTGGCGGACACACTTGGCAGAACGGTAATGGCGCCGAAGGAGATTCCGTCCGGACTCATCATTATGCTCATTGGAGCGCCATACTTTATGTTCCTCATGTATCGTTCACTCGTTAAGAAAAGATAAGCAGCAGGAAAAGGTTGCTAAAAACGAATGATGAACATATTTATTGCCATTAATGTTCGTAAAAGTTGTTGACAAAGTGGACATATTCTCTTTAGAATTGAAAACGGAAAACAACAACAGCATATTTTTTCGTATAATCTCAAGAATCGGCTTGAGAGTCTCTACTCGGTCACCGTAAATGATCAGGCTACGAAAATGGCGGAAAAGCTCGCAGCGGTCCAGCGGGTATACTTTTCCCCTTTTTGCAGAGCCTAGGAGAAATGTGTTACTTGCATTTTTTTCTAGGCTTCTTTGTTTGTTCCACCACATTTTTGGGAGGTTTGTAATCAAAATGGAACGTTTCTTTCGCTTAAAGGAACACGGAACAAATGTCAGAACAGAGATTATGGCGGGGCTGACGACTTTCATGACGATGGCATACATATTGGCCGTCAATCCAATCATACTTACGCCGGCAGGTCTCGACTGGACAGCTGTATTTCTAGCTACGGCGCTTGCGGCAGGTATTTTCACCATTGCGATGGGCTTGTTCGTTAACTTCCCGGTTGCGCTTGCGCCAGGGATGGGGCTGAATGCTTATTTTGCATCCGTTGTGATCGCCTCGGCATCAACGGATACGCCGATCTCACCGGCAATGGGCCTGACAGCCGTCTTTATCTCCGGTATTATCTTTATCATTCTGACGCTGACGCAAATCCGTCAGATGCTTATAACGGCTGTTCCAGACAGCCTTAAGCATGCGATTACGGTCGGTATCGGTTTGTTTATTACGATTATCGGATTGAAGAACAGCGGGATTATGACGATTGCCGTATCCAGCTTCACAGACATCAAGGCAGGCGTGTTCACGCCGGTTGGCGGCTCCGAGACCGTTATTCAGCTTGGCAGCTTCCACAATGAAACAGTGGTGCTAACGGTTATCGCGCTGCTTCTCATTGGTGTGTTAATGGTGCTTCGCGTTCCGGGAGCGATATTGTTCGGTATTCTAGGCACAACCTTGATTGCGATTCTAATTGGCCATGTTGACGTGAAAGCGGCATTCAGCGGTCAAACATGGGTGCCTGATTTCACCAAAATGAACTTCTGGCATTTCGACTTTGCAGGCGTGTTCGAGGTTGGACTCGTTACCGTCATCCTGACGTTCACGTTCGTTGAGATGTTCGATACGTTCGGGACGCTGGTTGGTACGGCCAACCGCGCAGGATACATGAAGGATGCGGAAAAAGGCAAGAAACGCGTCGGAAAAGCGATGTTTGTTGATGCAATCGGCGTCAGCGGCGGTGCGGTGCTCGGCACGAGCACGGTTACGGCATTCGTAGAAAGCTCCGCAGGCATTGCGCAGGGCGGACGTACGGGCCTAACAGCTGTTACGACAGGCATTTGCTTCTTGCTTGCGATCTTCCTGTCTCCGATTGTAGCGCTCGTTCCGGGCGCGGCAACGGCTGCGGCGCTTATTATTGTAGGCGTGCTGATGATGCAATCCGTGAAGGACATTGATTTCTCGGATATGGTGTATGCTATTCCATCGTTCCTTACCCTTGCGTTCATGCCGCTTACGTACAACATTGCAAACGGCATTTCGTTTGGTATCGTATCGTACGTACTGCTTGCATCGGTAGCGAATGCAACTGGCAAAGGCAAGTACAAAGTCCACTGGCTTATGTGGGTGCTTGCGGTGCTCATAATCGGCCGCTACGTGTTTATGGGCGGAGAATAGTTTTAATGGCAGAGAAGCAGCGCTGGACCGGCGCTGCTTCTTTTTGCATTTTGACCATATCGCTGCGTTGATGAAGTGGGCATACGTCGAAGCCTCTTTTAAGCAAACAAATATTTAAGCTGGCTGTGAGCGTTCATTTAAGTAAACAAATGCTGAAGCTGGTGTTGAGCGTTCATCTAAGTAAACAAATACTGAAGCTGGTGTTGAGCGTTTACTAAGCGGTCATATGCTCGCATTAGGCGTCATGAATGGATGAAGCGGCTATTGTCCGAAGCCGCCAGATATTTGCTATAATTTGCGGTAAAGAACTTGCAGCTGCCGAAAGGAAGGTAACCTTATGAAGCGAATTGACCTGAATTGCGATATGGGAGAGGACTTTGGCGTGTACCGAAACAGCTTGGACAGCGAGCTGATGAAATATATTACATCTGCCAACATTGCCTGCGGCTTTCATGCCGGGGACGCCGCAACGATTCGCCGTACGGTGAAGCTTGCGCTTGCGAACGGCGTAGCGATCGGCGCGCATCCGGGACTGCCCGATTTGCCTGGGTTCGGTAGGCGGGCGATGGCGATAACCCCAGAGGAAGCTTACGAAATGACGGTGTATCAGCTGGGGGCGGTACAGGCGTTTGCGCAATCGGAGGGCGGATGGCTCGCGCATGTGAAGCCGCATGGCGCGCTTTATAACATGGCGGCAAAGGAGAGGAGACTGGCGGATGCGATTGCAGAGGCCGTGTACAAGGTCAATCCGAGTCTCCTGCTATTCGGCTTGGCGGGCAGTGCGCTTATTCACGCAGGCAATGCGATAGGCTTGCGTACGGTGAACGAAGTATTCGCAGACCGCGCCTATGAAGCGGATGGTACGCTTACACCTCGCGGGACGGACGGGGCTATCATTGCGGATGCAACACTTGCTGCAGAGCAAGCGATCGGTATGGTCAAAGATGGCGAGGTACGAACGCACCAGAAAGGCAGCATCCTCGTGCAGGCGGATACGGTGTGCGTGCATGGGGATACGCCGGGCGCGCTGCAGCAAGTTAGGCAGCTTCGCGAAGCGCTTGCGGCAGAAGGCATCGAAGTGATGAAGGCGGGAGAATAAAGATGGAGAAGCAGACGAGAGAATGTGCTTGGTCCATTGAACTGCTGCCGCTCGGAGACGCAGCGCTTCTTGTGCGCTTAGGCAGCGCGATAAGCATAGAGACTCAGCAGCGGGTTCAGATGATCTCAGCAGCTATAGAGGCGCGTCCGTTTACAGGCTTAACGGAATGCGTACCTTCTTTTGCCGCGGTAGCCGTTTATTATGATCCCATACTCGTTAGACGGAGTCGCTCAGGAGCTGAGCTGGGTCATGAATCGGTTTATGAAACGGTCTGTGCACGGTTGCAGGCGTATCTCGAGCGGGAATTGCTGAACGAAGCAGCACAATCGGCGAGAACGATTGAAATTCCGGTCTGTTACGGCGGCGAATTCGGGCCTGATCTTGCTTTTGTGGCGGAATATAACGGGATCACGGAGGAAGAGGTTGTAGCGATACATAAAGATGCCTCTTATCTGGTGTATATGCTCGGCTTTGCGCCAGGTTTTCCGTATCTTGGCGGCATGTCGGAGCGAATTGCTGCACCAAGGCGCCAAACGCCAAGAACGAGCATTCCGCAGGGAAGCGTTGGCATCGCGGGCAAGCAGACGGGCGTATACTCGGTATCCACGCCAGGCGGCTGGCAGTTGATTGGCAGAACGCCGCTTGCCCTATTTAGACCGCAGGAGACGATTCCAAGCCTGCTCAGACCAGGTGATTCGGTGTGTTTTAAGCCAATTACTTACGAAGAATACATGTCGTATCTAGAAGGTGAACGATGAGCTTATCGATTCTTCGTCCAGGGCTCCTTACAACCGTTCAGGATCTTGGACGCCATGGCTATCAGAAATACGGTGTTTTGACTGGCGGTGCCATGGATACGGGTGCGGCACGCGCAGCCAATCTATTAGTAGGCAACGAGGAGCAGGAAGCCTTGCTGGAGCTGACGCTCTCGGGAGCGGAGCTTCTTACTGATGGAGAAATGCTGCTCGCTATTTGCGGCGCGGATATGACGGTAACCGCAAACGGGGAAAGGCTGCCGCTTTGGCGTCCCGTCCTCGTTCGCTCCGGTGTCGTCATAAAGTTCGGAGCATGCCTTTCGGGCTGCCGATCCTACCTTGCCGTGGCTGGCGGGCTTGATGTCCCCGTTATAATGGGCAGCAGAAGTACATATGTGCGCGGGGGGATCGGCGGTTACGAGGGCAGGGCGCTTAAGTCAGGTGATGTACTGAATGTGAAACCTGCTGGATTGCTATCCGAGCGGATGAAATCGCAGTTAAGTGGCGAAATAGCTGAATCCTTCGCTGCGCCTCTCTGGCATGCGAGTCATTTTGCAATAGCGGCTAGCTTGGCGGACCCAATCATTCGCGCCATGCCGGGCACTCATTATGGACGATTCACAGAAGACAGCCAGAAGGCCCTGTTTGGCCAGACGTATCAAATTGCAGCACAGTTTGACCGCATGGGCTATCGGCTTGAAGGTACGCAGAAGCTTGCGCTCGCTTCGCCGCAGGAGCTCCTGTCGGAGGCAGTCGCAAACGGTACCGTCCAGCTCCCAGCCGACGGCAATCCCATCGTGCTATTGGCTGATAGACAGACGACCGGCGGTTACCCGCGCATTGCGCAGGTCGCATCAGTCGATATCCCGGTATTCGCGCAGCTAAAGCCTGGCGATCGCTTCCGCTTTGAAGTCATCACGCAGCAGGATGCGGAGCGGCTTTATCTGTATAGCGAGCGCGACATGCGAATGCTGAAAGCAGCAATATCGTTAAAAGTGAACGCGAGCTAACGAATTCGGCATAATTGCCGCTTTGCTTCACCTTCGCCTTTTGCAAGCAAGCTTCAGGCTGTCGAAGGTATCTATCAGTTAAGCTCTCCAGGTTGATTTATGGTAGACTACTTATCAGAAGCATGGAAGATCGGAAGTTCTGGCATAAGGGAGTGAGGGCAATTGTTTGTGCAGCAGCGGCATCAAATTATCATTCAGAAAATAAATACGGACAAATCCATTCGCGCATCGGAGCTTATGGAAACGTTCGGCGTATCCTTCGAAACGATAAGGCGGGATCTGGAGCATTTGGAGAGTGCCGGATATTTGCAAAGGGTCCATGGCGGCGCGATTCTGAAGGAGCTGGACTACAGCACCGAAATTCCACTGCCGATTCGTGAATCCATCTACTTGACGGAGAAGACGGAATTATCGCAGCTTGCTGTACGATATGTAACGGAAGGGATGTCCATCGCACTCGACGTCAGCACCACTAATACGCAGATTGCGAAGGCGCTCAAGGCAAAATTCGAGAAGCTGACGATCATTACGAATTCGCTTCCTATTGTGAACGAATTAATCGATATGCCAGGGTATACGCTGGTTATGATTGGCGGCGTGATCCGTCAAGAGGAGCAGAGCATCATCGGAGATTTGGCAGAAGAATTCGCCTCCCGCTTCCACGCCGACCTTTTCTTTATGAGCATGAGCGGAGTTACGCTGGAAGACGGTATAACCGACAACGCGATTGGCGAGGTGCAGGTGAAAAAAATCATGCAGGCGAAGGCCAAGCGCACAATTGCCCTTGCCGACAGCAGCAAATTCGATCAAGTCTCCCTGCTTAAGGTGTGCGGCTGCGGAGAGGTTGAGCGATTTGTAACGGATTCGAAGATCGATCCGAACATCGTCGCGAAATATAAACAGAGTGGTATAGAGATCGTTTATGACTAGCATGGAATAAGCGTGAGGGGCTTCGATGCCCGTGAGATTCTTGGCAAAATGGCTGAGAGTCTTTTTTTAATTGATAGATGTGTATTTTATATTAAGATATTGTAAATATGTGTGTTTGTGTGTTATTGTGTTGGAAAAGAAGGGTAGAGGAGTTGTTGCTTTATTGTTCGTTATTTCTCTTAGTCTTGTATTGTGTTCCGGCTTGGCTCATGCCGTATGGAACATGCTGGCGAAGCAAAGCACGGATAAAGCGGTTTTCTTATGGGTGATCTACATGCCTGCAACCCTTCTCTTGCTGCCGACAATGATCAAAGAACTAGCTGGCAAGTCCTTTTCGCCGGACATATGGCTGTTAATCGGAGCGTCTCTCGTGATGCAAAGCATCTATTCGCTGCTGCTTGCCTACACTTATAACGCTGGCGATTTATCGCAGGTATATCCTGTCATGCGCGGTACGCCAACGCTGCTTATCCCGGCGTTTGGGGTAATCTTGTTAGGTGAAACCTTGGCTCTATGGGGCTGGGTCGGTCTCTGCTTTATGCTGGCCGGGTTCGTCGTCATGCTTGGCAGATCCGCAGGCAAGGGACAGCATGCTGTCCTGAAGCCGATGCTGCTGGCTATAGGCGTCGGTCTATGCATTACCGTCTATACGCTTATTGACAAGGTGAATTTGCAGCATCTATCACCGCTTGCGCTGCTGGAAGTGACAAACATCGGGTTCATGCTTGGACTGACGCCGGCGGTTGTTCGTTCTGGGCGTCTAAAACAGGTGATTCGCACACATTCGAATCGGATATGGATTGGCGCTATTTTGTCGCCGGGCTCATATTTGCTGTTTTTGCTTGCAGCGAGAAACGCCAATGTTTCAACTGTCGCGCCTATGAGGGAGGTCGGCATCGTATTCGGCACGCTGCTTGGCCTTTTCGTGTTGAAGGAGTCGCAAGGCATCCGAAGAATTACGGCTTCGGTCGCCGTTGTGATGGGCATCATCATGATTGCATCTTCCGGACATTGAAACATTCTAATTGCAGCATTCGGGCATTAAAGCATGGTGTTCAGCTATTTATTGGAAAGGGAGTAGGGTATAGATGGGGAACGCTAAAGAGCTTCGTTTTCGCGATGACGGCACTTTTACCATTGTGCAATTTACCGATATTCATTGGCAGGACGGAGGAGAGCTGGATCTGCAATCGAGAGCGGCGATGGAGCTTGTGCTGGACGCTGAGCAACCGGATTTCGTGATGTTTACGGGGGATGTCATTTATACGGGCATGCATGCGGACGGCTCATCCACCTGCATTGATCCGAAACAAGCGTTTCGGGAAGCGGTCGCCGCTGTAGAGCAGCGCGGCGTGCCATGGGGAATCGTATTCGGCAATCATGATACGGAGAACGATATTACCCGCGAAGAGCTTATGGACGAGGTGCTGCAGCACGCATATGCTTTAGCCGAGCCTGGACCACAGGAGATCCACGGTACAGGCAATTACGTGCTTCCTGTCCTCGGAGCTGCGAACGATCAGGCGGCGGCCTTGCTCTATTGCCTCGACTCCGGCGCATATTCCATTCTGCCCAGCGTTCCCGGCTACGATTGGATTCAGCATGATCAAGTACAGTGGTACTTGGAGAAGTCCCGGGAATGGAAAGCTCGGTTGCAGGACGGCGTATTACCGGCCATTGCCTTTTTTCATATCCCGCTTCCGGAATATCAAGAAGCATGGGACAAGGAAATATGCTATGGCGAAAAGAACGAAGGGGTTTGCGCCGCACAGACGCAAGCTGGTTTCTTTTCGGCCCTGCTGGCGCAGGGCGATGTGACGGCAACCTTCTGCGGACATGACCATACGAACGATTATTGGGGCGAGCTTTACGGGATCCGCCTCTATTACGGGCGTGCAACCGGGTACAATACCTATGGCAAGGAAGGTTTTCCGCGCGGTGCCCGCGTGATCCGCTTGACCGAGAACGAGAGAAACGTGGATTCGTGGCTGTGCTTAGTTGACGGTACGACAATCCGCGCTCAGGCTGAACATCGGCCAATGATCGGCTGAGAGGCATGCGACAGACAGCCCTATCCAGCTATCCCTGCAAATGAACAGGAATGACAGAAAAAGCTGAAGCCCACTCAGGCTTCAGCTTTTCGTTTAGAACATATGTTTAAGCACCAGCATGAGGTTAGCAGGCTTCTCAGCAAGGCGGCGGGTGAAGTAGGGATACCACATGCTGCCGTACGGAACGTAGCAGCGGACCCTATATCCTTCCTTTGCAAGCTGAGCCTGCTCGTTCATTCGGAGACCGTAAAGCATTTGGAATTCAAACGCGTTTTTGGGAATTCGGCGCGAGCGTGCATAAGCTTTCGCCCAGCTGATGATTTCATCGTCATGCGAGGCAATAGCGGTGTAGGCGCGTCTGTCCAAATGCTGCTTGATCATGCTTTTGAAGCTATTCATGACTTCGGTTTTGGTCTGAAAAGCAACCTCTGGGCTCTCTTTGTAGGCGCCTTTGACAAGGCGAAGGCTAATTCGCGCTTGCAGCAATTCCCTGACATCCTTCTCCGTTCGGAACAAATAAGCCTGCAGCACCGTTCCTACGTTCGTAAGTCCCTCGGCATGAAGCCGCTTGACGATATCGATGGTGGACTGGGTATACGGCGTGTTCTCCATGTCGATGCGAACAAAGTTGCGGTGGCGCCGCGCATGCTTCACGACTTCCCGGATGTTGGCGTAACAGGCGGCTTGATCGAGCGCGAGTCCCATTTGGGTCGGCTTCAACGATACGTTGGAGCTTGCCTTTCGTTCAGCAATGCCCTCGATGAGCGTCAAATATTGCGTTTTATAGGCTTCCGCCTCGCTAATATCGCGTATGCCTTCCCCAAGATGGTCAAGCGTTGCCATAATACCGAGCTTGCCTAGCTTCTCAATCTCATCCAAAGCCTCGCTTAAGGTTTCTCCTGCAATAAATCGGCTGGCAAGCTTCTTTCCGAAGCTGGTGGCAGAAAGCTTCTCTACTAGAGGCATGCCCGTGACCGTCAATAATGATTTGCGATACCATGTCGATCCGATACCCATCCGTGCTGCTCCTTTCCGAAAAACGTTAGTAGGAGTCTGAATCGGGAAGCTCGGTATTAGTATATTCAGAAATCATCATCGAAGCGCCAGGCTAGCCTAATTATTTGAAAAACAGAAAATGCGTCGGCAGCTTGCGAAGCTGTCCGTCCGATGGCTTGTTGATGACCCGGCCGTTAAAAATAAGCGAGGAAGAGCCGCCGCCGTCCAAGTTATAGCCGTCCACGGCTCCATAACGCTGCAGCAGCAGCTGCATTTCGCTAAGCGTAGCGCCCGAGCTTCCTGCTTCGTTGTAGCCGTCGGCTACGATAAACAACAGTTGATCGTCCTTATAATTGGCCACCACGGTTCGCGGCGCACGCTTCGGGCTCGTTTGCCATTTCGCGGGAATCGTCTGCGGAGCTCCGTTTCGCATCAGGACGGGCACAAAGGATGCCCCGAATTTTGGTTTTTTGGAATCGAGCTGCTCCTTGCTTGCGAACTTCCCGCCAATCAGCTCATTCTGATCATTAAGGCCGACGAAAAACAAATCCGCATGGGGCGGCTCGAAGCCGGTAGCATAGCTTCCGTCTACAATGGTTGTGCTCAGCGGATAACGTTTGCCGCGTCCATCCGCGAAGCCGCCGGCATTCACGCCTGCGATGGCGCCATGCCGGTTGACGGCAGCGAGCGTGGACTCTGCTTGTCCAAGCTCATCGCCGCCGAGCGTCATGGTCATTGCATCCTTGCTCTTCAGCTTTACCTTCAATGCATAAGCTGTGAAGTTTTCTGCTTTTATGTAGAAGAGCTGAGCTCTCAGCTTCTCAGATTCGATCGTAGCAGCGGTGCTGCCAAGTCGTCTTGTCACGTTGCGGTCGTAAATCTCAAGCGGCCTCATGGCCTGAGAAGAAGCGACTGATGCGATTTGAGCCATGTCGGCATTCGTCTGCTTGTACAGCTTCAGCTGCCTTTGGATCGATTCCCTAGTTTGGGAAGCGGTCTGCTGAGCGAGATCCAAGCCTGCTGCAGCATGGGTAATATCGGCTTCGGACAGCCTTGTTTGCTCCGTGACGGGCTTTGGGAATGCGTCCGTAGACAGCTGAATGACGATATCGGATAAGAGCAGCCAGATCATAATGCCGAGAAACGGAGCGCATGCAAGCAGGGCGGTGCGATTCAAAGCTTTGACGGTCATATTCATTTGAGCACGTCCAAGCTTTTCTTCAGCTCGTTCAGCTGCTTTTTAACCTCGTTCAGCTGCGTGTACAGCTTGTTGCTGTTATCCGTCTTTGAGGCCGCATTATCCTTCGTGAAGGTAAGCAGCTCGTTCAGCGCATCGACCTTTGCTTTCAGCTCGCCGAGGTCAGCCGTATAATCGGTTTCGAGCTGCAGCATGCGAGCCTCGTAGGTTTGCTGCATGGCGGCGATCTGACTGGCTGTTTGCCGTTCAAGATCGGCAGATAACGTCTGTTGAATGCGTTCGGTATACCATTTCGCCCCTAATATGCCGGAGCATATAATAATGACCCATACGCAAACGAAGAGGAAAAACGTACGGTTTCCTCTTTTTCGGCGTGTCTTTTTGTCGGATTGGCTGGCAGTGCGTTGTTCCAAAATCAAATCACTCATTCTATTCATTCACCTCTCTTGGTAGTCACTTGCACGAAAGATCGGATGAACGAACTGCAAGCTCGGGGGTACATTCTTTTAGACAGCACTTGCCGCTAAATAGTTGCGAATGTCATCTTATTGTAACAAAGAGAAACGTTGCTGTCCCCATTAAGGAGTGGAAAATAAATGTAAATTTTAATATCCTGCGGAACATTCTTGCCACTATGCGCGTCTAACCGTAAGGGATGCAGCATTGAACGCTGTAAATTTGGAAGGAGAACAGGATGAGCAACTTGAATTGGATGAAACGAATGGCCAAGCGGATTGTAGTAGCCAGCTTGCTGGTTTCGCTTGTAGGGACAGGATTTGGTGCAAAGGAAGAGGCGCAGGCTGCAGAACGCCAGCCGATCAAAGTGGTATTCGTGCACGGCTCGAAGCAGATGAGTTTGAACGGCAAAACGCAGCAAATGGCAACGCCGCTGCCGGTAGTAAAAGGAGTCACGATGATTCCAGTCCGTACGATTGCCACCTCGGTAGGAGCAAGCGTATATAACGATAGCAAGGGAACTCATATCGATACCTATTTCAACAAGGTCACTTTAAATAACAAAATGCGCGGCGCGGTCCGCAATGGAAGCTATGTGCTGCTGCCTACTGCTGCCATGCAAATTAATGGCACGATGCACGTTCCTTTGTCCGCGGTGAAGCTGCTCTGGAATGCGAGCTATGTATTTAATGCGCAGCTCAAACAAATTAGCATAACAATCCAGCCGGAGCCTAATGTTGCGCCAGTAGCGAAGTTCAATGCGCCGCTTCAAGTGAAGCTGGGCGAGAACATTGAGTACGAGGATCTCAGTCACGATCCAGACGGCAAAATCATCAAAACGAACTGGACTGGCCGCAAGAGCACGTATTTCGAGCCTGGTGTATACAGCGTAACGTTAAGTGTCTACGATAATGAGGGACTCGGCAGTGAGACCGTATCGCAGGATATTTACGTATCCGATGAAGTTATGTACACGCCATATGAATATTACATGCGCTATGGTAATCCCGGAGATAAATTCGTCCTCGACGGGAAGCTGATGAATACGTTCAAAGAAGTGGATACGATTGAATCTAAGAGCGGTCGGACGTTATACATGTCCAATGCTCCCGAGCGGTTCTTTGGTGAAGGATTGCTGTACGAGGATACGCTGGCCGATCCGAGCCGTTTGTTCCTTCATCATCGGAACGGCTCCACTGAGCGGTTGAAGCTTGCGGTTGTCGTCACGAACAAAGGGACGGAGAGCGTTAAGCTGACCGTTGGCAATCGCGGACTGGCTGGACCGAGTGTAAGTGCGCTTCAGTTCGGATCGGCAGCGGTAAGCAGATACTTCGCCGTATCGCAGCCGCGCGAGATGATTATCGAGCCAGGCATGTCGATTAACTTAATGCCGGAGATGGAGAAAATCATCATGAATCCGGATGAAGGCTTCTCTGGCCTCATTGACGTCGACATGGATGGCGAGTTAACCTTCTCCACTATGGCATTGCAGGAATACACCGATGCCGTTAGCGCGGTATTCACGCTTCCTGAGCTTGAGAAGGTAGGTAACCGAGGCAAGTTCTTCGATACGGATCAATACATTGAAGTGAATGAAAAGGTCGGCGTTACCGAAAGCAAGCTTCGCCTCGGCCAACGCGGGCCGGCGATGGCAGGTGTGGATGCGCTGACTGGCGGCATGACGATCAATGGCGGCGAGTACGGCGCCGTGACGACGATCAAGCTCAAAAATGTCGCATATGGTACAAGGATCATTCTGAATCCGCGTGCTGGCGTCTTCCAAGGCGCGGTTACGGTGAATGGGAAAGTCATATCTGTCCCGACTGGCGGACATGTGAAGGTGGGCGAGGGAGCACTCCTTTATACGCAGCTGAAACCTGAGGGAGCCGCAGGACAACAGAAGGCACCAGAGGTAACGATCCAATATACATCGCCAGGAGCAAGCTCCTTGCCGGTATTATTCGTATTTCTTCCAGCATCTGATTTTGCATCGTAATGATTTGGGCTGTCTCCAAGGGGTATGAACCTTGCGGAGCAGCCCTTTTTTTGTTGTTCACCTACCTTGTCATGTATAATAGAGGGAGATTCATTATCATTTGAAACATTTAGGAGGATGATCAGCATGGATCAACCAATTACAAATAACGGCGCAAGCCAAACCGAAGCGAAAGCGATGTTTGCTGGAGGCTGCTTCTGGTGCATGGTATCTCCCTTCGAAGAAATGCCGGGCATTATCTCGGTCGTTTCCGGCTATACGGGCGGACATACCGTGAACCCGACCTATCAAGAGGTTTGCTCGGAGACGACCGGACATGCGGAAGCGGTACAAATTACGTACGATCCGCAGGTGTTCCCATACGAGAAGCTTCTTAACATCTTCTGGATGCAAATCGATCCGACGGATGCAGGGGGCCAGTTCCATGACCGCGGCGAATCTTACCGGACGGGTATTTATTATTATGATGAGAAGCAGCGCGAGCTGGCGGAGGCTTCCAAGCAGGAGCTGGCCGCAAGCGGCCGATTCGATCGTCCAATCGTGACCGAGATCGAGCCTGCGCAAGCTTTTTATCCGGCAGAAGATTATCATCAGGGCTATCACAAGACGAATCCGTACCGCTACAAAATGTACCGCAAAGGTTCGGGGCGCGATGCGTTTATCTCGCAAAACTGGACGGTGAAGAAGGATAAGGACGAGCTTAAGCAGCGCCTGACTCCGATTCAATATGAAGTGACGCAAAACAGCGGAACAGAGCGTCCGTTCACGGGCGAGTACTGGGATCACACCGAGGACGGCATCTATGTGGATATCGTCTCGGGAGAGCCGCTCTTCAGCTCCCGCGATAAATACGATGCAGGGTGCGGCTGGCCAAGCTTCACGAAGCCGCTGCAGTCCTCTGCGGTAGCCGAGCATACCGATACCTCGCATTATATGGTTAGGGTTGAGGTTCGCAGCAAAGAGGGAGATTCTCACCTTGGCCATGTATTCGATGACGGACCGCAGCCAACCGGGCTCCGCTATTGCATTAATTCAGCGTCGCTGCGTTTTGTCGGCAAGGATCAGCTTGAGCAAGAGGGCTATGGAGAGTATCGCTATTTGTTCGAGTAACCCAAACGGAGTTACCCCTATCCTATTGAATGGAGGAGTTAATTCTTATGAATATGGAAGAAGCGATTCGCTCGCGAAGAACCATTGGAAGAGTGAAGAAGGATCCGGTTGACCGCACTTTGATCGAGAAGCTGCTGGATGCGGCTGTATGGGCGCCGAGCCATCATAATACACAGCCATGGTCCTTTATTGTCATGACGGGAGAAGGACGGGGCCGTCTTGCCGAGGGTTACGCACGCGTGTCAGCAGCAGCGGTCCCGGAGCTTAGCGGCCAGGCGCTTGAGGACAGACTCGCTAAGGAGCGGACCAAAGCATACCGCTCGCCAGTTGTCATCGCAGCTGTCTGCTCGCCTTCCGACGACCCGCGTGCCGTGCTTGCGGAAGAGCTTGCAGCAGCTCATGCTGCAGTGCAAAATCTATTGTTAGCGGCACATGCGAACGGCCTGGGAGCGATATGGCGCTCAGGCGATCCGATGTACCATCCCTTGATGAGAGATACGTTTGGTCTAGCAGCTGAGGATCAGATTGTCGGCTTCATTTACTTGGGCTATCCAGATATGACTCCGCCGGAGCCGCAGCGTGTGCCAGCTACCGCGAAGACGGTATGGCTGGTATAGTCCATTGAACCGTTTTCGTGCAACAGGCCGTCTAGTTCGACTTTGTCGAGCTAGACGGCCTGTTTTTTAATATTATGCTCGTATGGGGATACATCATATTTGGACAGCGTGTGGTTTATTCAAGGATTGAAGCGACTAAATTGTTTATGTTTTCTCCTTTCTCAATATCGTCATAATACTTAGAATGATCGGGACTATTGCGATGGGAAGCATGGTTGAAAAAGGAGCAATATTAAGGTTATAGAACGATAAATCAGTTAGGCGAAGAAAGCTGTTCTGGGCCAAAATAAAAAATAATAAGCCTATCGGGAATATAAAAGGTTTCATGTTTTTAATCCGTAACACATGCCGCAGCAACATTGTGAATACATATTGAAGGACAACGATTTCGAATAAGGTAAATAGGGTCCAGATCCCGATGATCGTAATTTCTATTCTTTCCAAATATTCTCCGAATTTGACCATTTGAATAGATGAGAAAAAAGGGAACGTTGCAGTTCCGGTTAGATGGATTCCAATCGTACCAAGGGTCAAGTATGCAGTGACCAACAAATATAATGCTGCGAATATTAGCCCTAGAACGCTGCTTGAAAAAATCTTTTTCATATTTTTAACCCGTGCTAGGAGAAACCCAAAGACAACCAGCTTACCAAACGGAAAATAAAGGCTAAGCAAGCCGCCGTACATGATTTCCGAGAATGTGTGTTGAAATTGGGGGAGAAATGGATTAGTCTCGATTTCGCGCAATAAAAAAAAGCTAATAATGGATATGCCCACCAGAAAAAAGGGAAGCGTTATCTGGACGGCTCTTACAATTGTGCCAAGTCCAAGATAAGTGGCGTAAGTCGTAGAAAAAATAATAAGCAGGATCATTTGATTCGAAGGCATGTTGGGAATGACGACTGTAGTATAGAATGCGGTTAACGCACGACAAGCAGCTGCTTGCATTTCAAGAATATAGATGAGGTAAATGAATAGAACAAGCTTCGATACCCAATGTCCGAATAACTTGTCGCAAATTTCAACCATTGTCAATTGAGGGTTCTTCCATTGGACATAGCATAACAGCCACATCATCCCAATGGCTGATGCCATGCCGATGAGATAAGACATCCAGACATCTTGTTTTAGCAATGCTGCTTCTGATAAAAACAATGTTGAGAATCCGGATAAATAACTGAATACGAGGCAACTGAGCTGGCCATGAGTTATTTTGTTCTGAGCGGCCACGCGGATTCCTCCTACGAAACAGATTAATGTCCTAACAAATAATGAGAGACCGGTTTATAAACGAAGGTATAAAACGATTCCACGGTAGGTAATGAGGCGCTGTAGAAAGGGTTGCAATAGATCGCAATCATTCCACAAAGTATTAGTATAACAAGGGCATCGTGTTTTTCATTTTGTTTCCGAAAGCTTGAAAATTGTTGAATGCCATAACAAACAGACAGGAAGCAAATGATCGTATTGAGCATATTAACGCTCCCCTAAAAATTGATTCAATCCCAGTTTATCTATTTTTACAGCGACATGGGTTTGAATCGGAAGCGTTGGGTAAATATCCGTCCATTTATGCTTTAAAGCGGCCCACTCATTCGGGTAATGCTGATAAAAAAGATCAGAAAAACCAATGACGTCAACATTCAGCCCTCTTTGAAAATGAAGAAGCGAATGCTTGATCTTATTTTCCAAAAAAGCGGATGCGGTTAGCTCCAATTGTCTGATTGTATCTGCTTTGTCTACAGACAAATAGTGCTCTATTTCACCTACGGTTGAGATTAAAGTCAAATGAATATCTAGTTTGGGGCCATTGATATACCTACTTCGTATCGATTGCTTGTCTAGCTTAAAATGTAAGGTGACGTTGATATCATTAAATTCAAAGGTTTCGCTAAAAACAAGATCCTTCCATTTGCTTTTTTCTGATAATAAATGAACGACTAGCACATCTTCTTCGTCCAGCCAGCCGACCCATTTGCCATGGTTAAAAACAGCTCCTCCACTTAAGGATAGTTCTTCTTTGGACTTGAAGGGTTGTCTAGCTGTACGTATCTTACCGGTAACAAAGCCCCTATAAGGATCAGTATTCCAATTTGCGATATTTTGTATGCTCTGGCTGATGCTTCTACCCCACYCCTTTTCGTTCCTGACTTTCCCGAGCAAATCATTGGAGAGCAAGTCTTCTGTTTCTGTATTCATATTCAGTAAATTCACGGCTCTTCCTTCACTCACAAAAAGGAAACTAGTAATGCGAATTTGACGGTTTCTAGTCATGAAATCCATAATTTCATAAAAAGAATAGCGAGCTGCGCTTTCTCCAATAATAATGAACTTATTATGCTGCCATATAAGAGTTTTCCCGACTTGGCTCCGCAATTTTTTGGCCGCATCCAATATAGAATTGCCCGTTGCGCTAACAACCCATTCGGAAAGTTTACCGGTATTCTCCGTACTGGTCGTTGTTGGCAATAAACAATAGGAAGTAAATATATATTTTTTTGTTTTATGATCATAATCGATGCCCGTCGCTGTAACTAAAGCAATGTCGCTAATTTCTGTGACATCGGCTGAACAGCCAGCTAGGCATGCAAGTAAACAGATCGATAGAATGAATCTAACGATATTCATCCTCTTCATTGCCATGCAGGAAACCTCCTTTTTTTGGTTGCGGAGCATCTGCACGGCCAGCCTTGACCTGCAAAACATTTTCTCTATATTTGACAGGAAGAAGAATATACTTCATCAATGTGTCTCTTATGCTTTTGAAACTGACGGGTTCAAGAAATGGCACGCCAAATGTTTGCAAGGAACACAAATGCATGATGAGTATGAACATACTTAAAGAGAGACCTAATACACCGTAACTAGCGGCAAGCAGTATAAAAGGAAACCTCAGCATACGTAACGCGATAGCCGTACTAAAGGAAGGGATCGCAAAAGAGGCAATTCCGGTCATGGCCACTACGATAACCATCGGCCTGGACACAATCCCCGATTGAACAGCAGCCTCACCAATAATTAGTGCCCCCACAATGCTAACGGATTGGCCTACTGCACGAGGCAATCGAAGGCTGGCTTCTCTGAGTATTTCAAAAGCGGTCTCCATGAGTATCGCTTCGATAAAGGTTGGGAATGGAATTCCGGCTTTTGAGGAAATAAAGGCCATCATCAGCGGCGTCGGGATCA
The DNA here is from genome assembly GCF_052115165.1 of Paenibacillus sp. 2TAB23. Classification (NCBI taxonomy): domain Bacteria; kingdom Bacillati; phylum Bacillota; class Bacilli; order Caryophanales; family Paenibacillaceae; genus Paenibacillus; species Paenibacillus sp. 2TAB23. The sequence continues at coordinate 93,007 of NZ_JBFRGD010000022.1, read as the reverse complement.
TTTCGAGATGAAAGGTGGTCAAGGAAATATATAAGGAAGGTCCGAATAACGAGATGAACAGGCATATCAAACGCAGTATTCTTAAAAAGTTAGCAAAATAAAACCTCTCGTATAAATCTTCGCTAGGGTGAAGCATTTCGAAAAAAGAGGTAGGAGCGATTAAGGCAATTGGCGTTCCGTCTGTTATAATGGCTGCTTTTCCCCTGCCTAATGCGGTAGCAACCCGATCAGGCCTTTCTGTACTGAAAATCTGGGGAAAGGGAGTGAAAATGTTATCCTGAATTAACTCTTCGATCTGAGTATTGACGATTAAAACGTCCAATTGGACGGATTCGATTTTGTTTCTTATTTCCGCTAAAAGAGTGGGGTCAATTCGGTTTTCAAGATATAAAAGCATTACCTTGGTCTGGCTTTGCTGACCGATAATAAATGATATTGATTTTAGATCTGGTGTCTTAAGCTTCCTATATACCATGCTCAAGTTTTGTTGCAGGTCCTCGGTAAAGCTTTCTTTTGGCCCCCGTACATTGATTTCAATTTTCGGTTCATCGATAGCACGGGTCTCATACCCTGGCAATAATATGCCATAAGCCATGGGGGTCCCTTCGACAAAGACGACAATACCAGCATCGGTGATCAAACGAACTACGGCCTCGATTTGCTTCATTTCATTAACGGCGCCGAGAGAGTTTAGAGTGTTTAAAGCTGTTTCGTTCACCGGTCCCGTTTTTGTATGGAGATCTTCGTTCATTGTTCGAATAAGATGTTGATTTAAATATTTTTCATCAATTAAGATGTTTAAGTAAACAAATGAAGCAAGTAATGCACCTTCTTCATCCATTAGGCTGCGTATAACTAAAGACTCGTTATCTGAAAAGATTTGCCGCAGCTTTTTTAAGTTCATTTCGTTCGAAGAATGTATAAGATCTGAATGCAGGACCATTTCAATCCCTCCAAAATCGGCCTTTCGCATGACTAGCAAATATTACTGCTTGAGGTATTATGTATTTTACTGTCATTACGTATGCATACAATGACCTTAATTAAAAAAGCGGATAAGAAAGTAATATTAGGTGTAAATGTAAAAGGCTGCTCCGGCATGCGACATGTCGCAGCGGTGCAGCCTCTTCGTTATGCCTGCAACAATCCCGTTAACAAAAGCCGTTAAACAAGCTTCTTGATGGTGAAATTCGCCTGCAGCACATACCAATTCTGCGGGAAAGAAACGCCAAGGACCCAGTAGCTGACGCCGCGCAGGTTGTACGCTTTGACGAGATTGAATTTGGCCTGCACGCTGCGCGCATCCTCATACCAGACTACATGCTCTCGCCCTTCCCTGTCATAATAATGATAGTAGGGCGATTGTCCTTCCTCGTCGTATTGAATGTCAGCGCCGAATTGATTCGCACGGCTTATCGCCGCTTGCGGACTTATGGTAGGAGCCCACTTAGCGCCCTGTACGTAAGGCAGTGTCCAGTCATAGCCGTACAGCGGCATGCCCATGACGATTTTTTGCGGAGGAATGACGCTCAGGGCATAAGTCAGCACTTTATTCACCTCGTTCAGCGGGGCAACCGCCCGCGGAGGACCGCCGGACCAGCCCCATTCGTAGGTCATCAGAATAACGAAATCCAAGATGCGGCCCATAGCCTCGTAGTCGTGGGCTTCGTACAATGTACCGGTCTGGGCGGCACTCGTCTTGGGAGCGAGACAAGCGGACACGAGCAGGTTCTGCGGATGGAGGCTGTCCACCAGCCTTTGCAGAAAGGCGTTGTAAAGCTCGCGGTCAGCGGGAGGGACATATTCGAAATCGACGTTAAGCGCAAGGTAGCCCTTCTGCTTCATTGTGGCAAGGATGCTCTCGATAACCGACTGCTGAAGCGGAGGGTTGCTCAGTATGGCATGAGCGATATCAGGGCTAAATGTGCCGTTCTCGAAATTGGTGATGACCATCATGGGAGCCGTTCGCGTATGGTAAGCGGCATTAATAATAGCGGAGTCGTCGAGCGGCGTAATGGAACCGTCTGCTTGCAGCCGATAGCTGAACGGGCTTAAATAAGTGAGGTAAGGACCAATTTCTTCAACAATAGCCACGCCTGCGGCTCCGAACTTCTCCGTATACGCATTGACCTCAATGCTCGGCTTTGCGGCTTGCGGAATGACAAGGTTCTGGCCGGGATAAATAAGCGCGGGATTGCTTATGTTGTTAACGGCGGCAAGCTCCTGCAGCGAAACCCCGTACCGACGGGCAATCAGCCATAGGGTTTCGTTGGCGAGCACCTTATGGGCAGTCGCATCGGACGGAATAATGAGCGACTGGCCGATGACCAGTGGATCGGCAGCATTTATTCCATTGGCATCCGCAATCTCTTCAACCGAATCATCGAATTGCTGTGCGAGCTTGTAGAGCGTATCGCCTTTTTGCACGACATGAATTTGCACCGTGGCTAGGCCTCCTCTATTTATTTTCTAAGCATCTGTTATAACTGTATTCGGCGAATTCGGTTCTTAGTCGGCAAAAGCATTTGTGAAAACGGACGTTTAGGTGGAAGGTTTGCCGCGTATAGGGAATTATAAAGGGATTCTGCAAGAGCAGGCAGCTCTGGACTCGCGATATTTCCGCAGCGGAGAACAATAAGGAGGAGGGGATTAAGCTTACAGGATACCTGAGATGACGGCGATCCCCCTTTATTTGGGTATTCCGCTCTGAATTATGATACGTTTTATTCAAAAAAACGAACCTTTATAAAACATTGTCTTTTAATGTTCGTATTTCATTGACAGTGTTAGGGGGATTAGATAAACTAGAATAGGTTTGAGGCGGAGCACTCTGCCGGAATTGAAATTCGTTCTTTATTCATTAACATTAATCTCGTATATATTTGGGATAAGGCCTGAATGTTTCTACCCGGAAACCTTAATTTTCGGACTACGAGCAAGATGAGACGATAAGCGGTACCGAGGCAGCTTTGGGACCGCCATACAGCAAGCTCGCAGCAAGCAGATGCCCGATTATTTGGACATAGGTTGCCTCTCTTACGGGGCAGCCTACTGCTGTCTCTAAGACAACGCCCCGCAGCTTGATTCGTCATCATTAAAGTGAAGCATGACTGATCGCGGGTTCGCTCGAATCCCGGTCGTTCCTTACGCTTCCGCTCAAGTCCTGCGGCACTCCCATTCTAATGGTTGCTGACGGGCTATTTCTGTTTTTTAAATATACAGAATAACACGATGGCGTCAATTGAAAGAACGCCGTCAGGCGTTTCTTGTTACAGCTTTGAGTAGTTATAAGCTTTATGAAATATAATCCTATTAATGAAAGTGGGTTTGATCGCATGTCTGCGAAGGTGGGCGTCATCATGGGCAGCAAATCGGATTGGGACACAATGAAGTTAGCCTGCGACGTTCTGGAGGAATTGCAAATTCCTTATGAGAAAAAGGTCGTTTCGGCGCATCGTACGCCGGATTTGATGTTTGAATACGCGGAAACTGCGGTAGAACGCGGGCTTAAGGTAATTATTGCCGGAGCCGGCGGAGCTGCGCATTTGCCCGGCATGGTCGCTGCAAAGACGATTCTGCCGGTTATTGGCGTTCCCGTTAAGTCTTCCAACTTGAGCGGGCTGGATTCTTTGCTCTCTATTGTTCAAATGCCTGGCGGCATTCCGGTAGCTACAGTAGCGATTGGCAATGCAGGCGGCACGAATGCCGGCCTTTTGGCGGCGCAAATGCTCGGGGCGTTCGACCCTGAGGTACAAGCGCGCGTTATGGCGCGACGCGAGCGCGTGAAGCAGGAAGTGCTGGAAAGCAGTGAGACGTTATGAGCAGCAACAACGCGGACAAGCAGCAGGTGAAGACGCTGCTGCCGGGAAGCACGATTGGGATTCTTGGCGGCGGCCAGCTTGGCCGGATGATGGCGAATGCGGGCAGCGCGATGGGCTACAGATTCATCGCTCTCGATCCGGTTCTGGACAGTCCGGCAGGCCAAGTCGCTGAGCAGATCGTAGCGGCTTATGATGATCGCGAAGCGGCAAGAGAGCTTGCTAAGCGTTCAGACGTCATTACGTACGAATTCGAGAATGTCGATGCCGAAGTAGCGAAGATGCTGATGGATGAATCGTATGTGCCGCAGGGAAGCGAGCTGCTTTATACGACGCAGCATCGTCTTCGGGAGAAACGCGCGATTGAAGCAGCAGGCGTCAAGGTAGCTCCTTACCGCGAGATTAGCAGCGTGGACGAGCTTCGTGAAGGAGTTCAGGCCTTCGGAACGCCATGTGTTTTGAAGACGGCCATGGGCGGCTATGACGGTAAAGGACAATGGGTCATTCGCAGCTCGGATGAGATTGAGGAGGCATATGAGACGCTTTCTCGCGCCAAGGTACAGCTCGTACTGGAGCAATTCATCCGCTTCGACAAGGAAATTTCAGTTATAGCGGCGAGAAGTCCGCAGGGGGAGATTAAGACCTTCCCGGCAGCGGAGAATATACACGTCGATAATATATTGCATTTGTCTATCGTTCCGGCAAGAATCAGCGAGGAGCTGCAGCGCGAGGCTGAGCAGCTTGCTACTCGAATCGCGGAAGGTCTTGGCGCAGTTGGTCTTATCGCAGTCGAGCTGTTCGTGACGGCTGACGGGGAGCTGTTCGTGAATGAGCTCGCTCCAAGGCCGCATAACAGCGGACACTATACGATGGAAGCTTGCCGGACGTCACAGTTCGAGCAGCATGTGCGTGCCGTGTGCAACCTGCCTCTTGGGGATACGACGCTCATGAGCCCAGTCGTGATGGTCAATGTGCTTGGGCAGCATGTCGAGCCGCTGCTTGCGCGGATGGCTAGCCGCGATGAGTCGGCCGAGCGATTGAAGGCAGCGCCTAAGGTGCATTTGTACGGGAAGAAAGACGCGGTTGTGAAACGCAAAATGGGACATGTCAACGTATTGGCCGATAATATTGAGGCTGCACTTAGCTGGATTGAAGCTACAACTATTTGGAAGGTGTGAATGATTCATGTTAGAGCGTTACAGCAGACCTGAAATGAGAGCGATTTGGACAGAGGAAAACAAGTTTAGAGCATGGCTGGAGGTTGAGCTTTGCGCATGCGAGGCTTGGTCCGAGCTGGGCGTTATTCCGAAGGAAGACGTTGTCGCGCTCCGCGCGTCCGCTGACTTCGACATTGATCGTATTTACGAAATCGAGCAGGACACTCGCCATGACGTAATCGCGTTTACGCGCGCGGTATCCGAGAAAGCGGGTCCGGAAGGCAAATGGGTTCACTACGGACTGACCTCGACAGACGTTGTTGATACGGCGATCGGTTACCTTTTGCTGCAAGCCAATGCGATTCTGGTGAAAGATATTGAGCGGTTCATCGAAATTCTGAAAGACAAAGCACTTCAATATAAAGACACGCCAATGATGGGCCGTACGCACGGCGTTCATGCCCAGCCGACAACCTTCGGCCTCAAGATGGCGCTATGGTACGAGGAAATGAAGCGCAACCTGGAGCGTTTCCACCATGCGGCTAACAACGTGCAGTTTGGTAAAATGTCCGGCGCCGTAGGCACATTCGCTGATATCGATCCTTTCGTGGAAGAGTTCGTCTGCAACAAGCTTGGCATTACTGCTGCTCCAATCTCGACACAGACCTTGCAGCGTGACCGTCATGCTGAATATATGGCAACACTTGCGCTTGTCGCTTCGTCGCTCGATAAATTCGCAACCGAGATTCGCGCTTTGCAGAAGAGTGAATTCCGCGAAGTTGAAGAGCCTTTCGCAAAGGGCCAAAAAGGTTCATCCGCAATGCCGCACAAACGCAACCCAATCGGCTGCGAGAACATCTCCGGCTTGTCGCGCGTTATTCGCGGACATATGGTTACAGCTTACGAGAACATTGCGCTTTGGCATGAACGCGATATTAGCCATTCTTCGGTTGAACGGATTATTTTGCCGGATGCGACGATGCTTCTGAACTACATGCTGAACCGCCTTGGCAACATCATCAACAATCTGCAAGTGTTCCCTGAGAACATGAAGCGCAACATGCAAGCAACGTACGGCGTGCCGTTCTCGGGCCGCGTACTGACGAAGCTGATCGACAAAGGCTTTAGCCGCGAGAAAGCGTATGATACGGTACAGCCGCGTGCCATGCAAGCATGGGAAACACAGCGCCAGTTCCGTGATATCATCGGCGAAACCGAGGAGATTACAAGCGTGCTGTCCACGGAAGAGATCGACGATTGCTTCAACCCGGCATGGCATTTGAAGCATGTGAATACGATTTTCACACGTTTGGGATTGATCTAAAGGGAGGCTGGCCTGATGAGCGCAACATCGCAAGCATTATCGACGGCTGTCGATTATATAAAAGCACCGCTTATTTACAAAGGCAAGGTTCGCGAGCTATACGATCTCGGGGAGCATTTCCTGATCGTCGTAACGGACCGCATCTCGGCCTTCGATTATGTGCTTGACCCGGCCGTTCCGGACAAAGGCAATGTGCTTAACCGTCTATCTGCTTATTGGTTCGAGCAAACGGCTGATATTCAAGTGAACCATGTCGTTCATACTGACGTAGAGAAGCTTGGGGCACTCGTTACGGAACCTGAGCTGCTCAAAAACCGTATCATGGTTACCCGCAAAGCGGAACGCATCGATATCGAATGCGTCGTGCGCGGCTACATCACCGGCGGCGGCTGGAGGCAGTATCAGCAAACGTCTGCGATTAATGGTATTGCCCTGCCTGAGGGCTTGCGCAAAAACGAACGCTTCCCAGCGCCGATCTTTACGCCTGCGGCGAAAAACGATGTTGGTCATGACGAGGACATCCCGTTCGAGAAGATGGCCGAAATGGTAGGCAGCGAGCTTGCTGAAGAGCTTCGCGATCGGAGTATCAAGCTATACGAGTTCGCTCACGGCTATTGCGCCGAGCATGGCATCATCCTCGCGGATTGCAAGTTCGAATTCGGTTTAATTGACGGCAAAGTCGTGCTGATCGACGAAATCTTCACGCCGGATTCCTCGCGCTTCTGGGCGGAGGGCAATTACGCGCTCGACATTGAGATCGACAGCATGGACAAAGAGCCGGTGCGCACCTACTTGCTCGGTTCCGATTGGGACCGCGACAGCAAGCCGGCACCGTTGCCGGTTGAGGTTGTAGCGGAGACGACAGCTCGTTACCGCGATATTTATCGTCGATTGACAGGCGTGGAGTTATAGGAAGTTTTGGGTTAAACTAACGGTAATAATGACCGTTATGACCGTTATCGCACAACCTGCTGCCTGCAGCAGGTTGAATCGCTTAAAACAACGTCGAACGCGAGTGACGACGCTGACATAGGGGCGCGGAAGCGCATGCCTTCACAAGCAGGCAGCCAGCGAGAGCGCTGCTGCACCCCATATAAAGGCAGCCTGAGCGTAAGCAGGGCTGCAACAATCAGTAATGGCTAGCGGAAGCGCAGGCCAGTCACACAAGTTCCCGGTGGCCAGCGACAGCGCGGCCAGCACCTTGGCACTTAGGTTCCAGTGGCCAGCGACAGCGCGGCCAGCACCTTAGCACTTAGGTTCCGCGGCCAGCGACAGCGCAGCCAGCACCCTAGCACTTAGGTTTCAGTGGCCAGCGACAGCGCGGCCACCACCATTGCTTCACCGACCACACTCGCAAAGGTTTTTATATTAAAATGTGGGAGCTCGGAGAGCGGGAAGTTGTTGCCGGAGAGCGACAGCGATCGCTTTTTGAAGACCGGGAAATAACCGCTAAGCGGTGTAATCAGATTTCCCGGCTTCAACAGCGGCGTAGGCAATAACTCCCGCGCCCGAGCGGCCATCACATTTTATCGAATAAACCTGCTGCGAAAAAAACCCACATTTTCAGGAGGCTATTATGAAGGCAACCGTCTACGTCACTATCAAGCAAAACGTTTTGGATCCACAAGGAACCGCTGTACAAGGCGCGCTTCACACACTGGGCTTCTCCGAAGTCGAAAAAGTACGCATCGGCAAATATTTGGAGCTTGAGCTTGATACGACTGACCGCGCTGAGGCGGAAGTGCGCATCAAAGCGATGTGCGAAAAGCTGTTCGCGAACACGGTTGTAGAAGATTTCCGTTTTGAACTGGAGGGTTAAGACGATGAAGTTTGCGGTACTCGTATTTCCTGGCTCCAACTGTGACATCGATTGCTACAAAGCCGTCGAAGACACCATCGGCCAGTCGGTTGACTATGTATGGCATACAGCTACGGACTTGTCCGCGTATGATGCAATTCTAGTGCCGGGAGGCTTCTCCTACGGCGATTACCTTCGCTGCGGCGCAATCGCGCAATTCGCGGCTGTCATGAGCGAAGTGCACAAAGCGGCAGAAGCAGGCAAGTTTATTTTGGGCATTTGCAACGGGTTCCAAATTTTGACGGAAGCCGGCCTTCTGCCAGGCGCTTTGATCCGCAACAACGGACTTAAGTTCCGCTGCCATCAAGCATCTCTTGAAGTGGTAAACAGCAGTACGGCATTTACAAACCAATACTCGCAAGGCGAGATTATTAATATTCCGATCGCTCACGGCGAAGGCAACTACTATTGCGACGACGCAACGCTTGCCGAGCTCAAAGCGAACGATCAAATCGTGTTCCGCTACGCAGGCGACACGAACCCGAACGGCTCCGTTGAGAACATCGCGGGAATCAGCAACAAAGCAGGTAACGTAGTAGGAATGATGCCTCACCCAGAGCGCGCGATCGATCAATTGCTTGGCTCGGAAGACGGCAAACGGATGTTTACATCGATTTTGAATGCATGGAGGGAACAACATGGCGCAGCAGTTAACAGCTAAGGAACCGACAGCGGAGCAAATTGCCGAGCAAAAGATTTACAGCCAGTTTGGCGTATCCGATTATGAGTTTGAGCTGATTTGCGGTTTTCTAGGCCGTCAGCCTAACTACACGGAGATCGGCGTATTCAGCGTCATGTGGTCAGAGCATTGCTCTTACAAAAACTCCAAGCCGATTCTCAAAAAGTTCCCAATCACGGGACCTCGCGTACTAATGGGACCGGGCGAAGGCGCGGGCATCGTCGACATCGGCGACAACCAAGCGGTCGTATTCAAAATCGAATCGCATAACCATCCATCTGCCGTTGAGCCTTACCAAGGCGCGGCGACAGGCGTTGGCGGCATAATCCGCGACATTTTCTCCATGGGAGCTCGTCCAATTGCATTGCTGAACAGCTTGCGCTTCGGACGCCTAGAAAATGAGCGCGTTAAATATTTGTTCGAGCATGTCGTTAGCGGCATTGCAGGCTACGGCAACTGTATCGGGATTCCGACGGTTGCAGGCGAAGTGATGTTCGACGAGAGCTACGAGGGCAATCCGCTCGTTAACGCAATGTGCGTTGGTCTAATCGATCACGATAAAATCCAGCGCGGCGTAGCTAAAGGGGTAGGCAACCCGGTATTCTACGTAGGCCCTGCAACTGGCCGCGACGGCATCCACGGTGCGACGTTCGCATCCGTTGAGCTTTCCGAGGAATCCGAAGAGAAGCGTACGGCGGTACAAGTCGGCGATCCGTTCATGGAGAAGCTGGTTATGGAAGCTACGCTTGAGCTGATCGATTCCGGCATCGTGCTCGGCATTCAAGATATGGGAGCAGCAGGTTTGACATGCTCCAGCGCAGAGATGGCTTCCAAAGCGGGTAACGGCCTTGAGCTTTACCTTGACGAGGTTCCTCAGCGCGAAACAGGCATGACGCCTTATGAAATGATGCTTTCCGAGTCGCAAGAGCGTATGCTTTTCGTCGTAGAGCCTCAGCATGAAGCGCAAGCGAAAGAAATTTTTGACCGTTGGGGCATTATTTGCGCCAAAGTAGGTAAAGTAACGGATGACGGACGTCTTCGTTTGTTCCACCAAGGCCAAGAGGTTGCCGATATGCCGGTTAAAGCGCTCGTTGACGAGTGCCCTGTATACGACAAGCCTTCGAAAGAGCCAGCTTATTACAGCGAAAATGCTGCAGTAGACACTTTGGCTTACGAAGAAGTAACCGACCTTACCGGCGCGCTGGAGAAGGTTCTTGCTTCCCCAACCGTTGCGAGCAAAGAGTGGGTTTACAATCAATATGACTACATGGTTCGTACATCGACAGCCGTTCAACCGGGCTCCGATGCGGCAGTTGTAACAATTCGCGGTACGCGCAAGGCGCTTGCGATGACGACAGACTGCAACGGACGTTACGTATATCTGGATCCGGAAGTCGGCGGACGCATTGCCGTTGCCGAAGCAGCCCGCAACATCGTTTGCTCGGGCGCCGAGCCGCTTGCCGTTACGGATAACCTGAACTTCGGTAATCCGGAGAAGCCGGAAGTGTTCTGGCAGCTTGAGAAATCGGCTGACGGCATGTCCGAGGCTTGCGTCATATTGAACACGCCGGTAATCGGCGGCAACGTGAGCTTGTACAACGAGAACGCCAAGGGAGCGATCTTCCCTACGCCGGTAATCGGCATGGTTGGCCTCGTGCATGACATCGATCACATTACGACGCAAGGCTTCAAAGCAGAAGGCGACGTTATTATTCTCGTTGGCGAGACGAAAGCGGAGCTTGGCGGAAGCGAGCTGCAATACATCCTGCAAGGCGGGGCCGCTGGCCGTCCTCCAGAAATCGATCTGGCAACGGAGAAAAAAGTTTTGGATGCCGTGCTTGGCGCAATTCAAAGCGGTCTAGTCGCTTCGGCGCATGACTTGTCCGAAGGCGGAATCGCTGTTGCTGTAGCGGAATCCTGCATCAGCGGACGTCTTGGCGCTGAAGTCGCTTTGGCATCCGAACTGCGCGCGGATCACCTGTTGTTCAGCGAATCGCAATCCCGTATCCTTCTTTCGGCTAAGCCGGAGAACGCTGCGGCATTGCAAGCGAAGCTGTCGGAGCAAGGCGTTGTTCACACTCAAATCGGTACTGTTAAAGGCAGCAGCCTGACCATAAGCGTAAACGGAAAAGCCGGCATTCAGGCGCCGGTAACACAACTGGAGAAGGTCTGGAAGGATGCGATTCCATGTCTGATGAGCAAATAAGACAGGAGCCTTTGTTATGGACGGGCGACCATTATAACGAAGGCATTGGCCGTGACGATATATTTGACAAATTGCGTGAAGAATGCGGCGTCTTCGGGGTATTCAATCTCCCTGAAGCGTCCAACCTATCTTATTATGGGCTTCATTCGCTTCAGCACCGCGGCGAGGAAAGCGCGGGGATCTGTACGGTTGACACGAAAAACGGCAACAAATTCGCTTACCACCGCGGCATGGGTCTTGTGAAAGAAGTATTCAACAAGGACAATCTGGATATTCTTGCTGGGGACCGCTCCATCGGCCATGTCCGTTACTCGACTGCGGGAGAGAGCAAGCTTGCCAATGCACAGCCGCTTATATTCCGCTACCGTGACGGCGACCTAGCGGTTGCTACGAACGGGAATATCGTAAACGCGCCGGAAATTCGCAAAGAGCTTGAAATGTCAGGTTCGATTTTCCAAACATCAAGCGATACCGAAGTTATTGCCCATCTCATCGCCCGTTCCTCGAAGGACTTCGAGACGGCGGCCAAGGAAGCTTTGCAGCGCATTGTCGGCGGTTTCGCATTCCTGATCATGACGAATGACAAGCTGCTTGTCGCGTCTGACCCGCATGGCTTGCGTCCGCTCGTAATGGGCCGGATCGGCGACGGCTACGTGTTCTCGTCGGAGTCTTGCGCGTTCGAGACGATCGGTGCAGTGTACGAGCGTGACGTCCAGCCAGGCGAGCTTCTGATACTGGATGCGGACGGCATGCGCGAAACGCGTTATGCCGAGGTTGAACGACGTGCGACCTGTGCGATGGAGTACATTTATTTTGCCCGCCCGGACAGCGATATTAACGGCATCAACATTCATATGGCACGCAAGCGTATGGGCCGCCAGCTCGCGTCGGAGTCTTTTGTCGATGCGGATATCGTAACGGGCGTGCCCGATTCGAGTATTTCGGCGGCAATCGGCTATGCGGAGCAAACGGGTATTCCCTACGAGCTTGGCCTCATCAAAAACAAATATACCGGCCGGACGTTCATCCAGCCTTCCCAAGAGCTTCGCGAGAAGGGTGTCAAAATGAAGCTGTCAGCCGTCCGTAAAGTGGTGGAAGGCAAACGTGTCGTCATGATCGATGATTCGATCGTTCGCGGAACGACCTCGCTTCGCATCGTTAACCTGCTTCGTGAAGCAGGTGCGACTGAGGTGCATGTACGGATTACGTCGCCACCTTTCAAAAACCCTTGCTACTACGGCATCGATACGCCGGACCGCAAGGAGCTTATCGCTTCTTACCGTACGGTAGAGGAGATTCGCAAGCAGATCAACGCGGATTCATTATCCTTTTTGAGTGATCAGGGCTTTGTAGATTCAGTTGGCGGCAATGACGGAGCATACAATCGCGGCATGTGTCTGGCTTGCTTCGACAATGACTACCCTACGCCGGTTAACGAAGAATCGGACAAGAGCTGCAGCTGTTAATCGCATAAATGTTAAACCCCATGGAGTGTTTATGCTCCTAAATAAGTTAAGGAGTTGACCGAGAGTGTCAGAAGCGTACAAAAAAGCCGGCGTCGATATCGCGGCAGGCAACGAAGCGGTAGAACGGATGAAAAAGCACGTGAAGCGGACGTACCGTCCCGAAGTGCTGGCAGAGCTAGGCGGCTTCGGCGGTCTGTTCAGCCTGAACAAGGACAAGTATGATGAGCCTGTGCTAGTGTCTGGAACGGATGGCGTCGGAACGAAGCTGAAGCTTGCTTTTGCCATGGACAAGCATGACACGATCGGCATTGATGCCGTAGCCATGTGCGTGAACGATATTATCGTACAAGGCGCGGAACCTTTGTTCTTCCTGGATTATCTGGCATGCGACAAAGTCGTGCCTGAGAAAATCGAAGCGATCGTCAAAGGAATCGCGGAAGGCTGCGTGCAAGCGGGCTGTTCCCTGATTGGCGGCGAGACGGCAGAAATGCCAGGCATGTATCAAGGCGGAGAATATGATATCGCAGGCTTTACCGTGGGTATCGTAGACAAGAAAAAAATGATCGACGGCTCGACGATCGCTGCAGGCGACGCGGTAATCGGCTTCGCTTCAAGCGGCATTCACAGCAACGGCTTCTCGCTTGTTCGCCGTCTGCTCCTTGAGGATGCCGGCTACAAGCTGGATCAAGAGCTGGCAGAGCTTGGCGGCGCTAAGCTTGGCGACGTACTGATCGAACCAACCCGCATCTATGTGAAATCGGCGCTTAAGCTGGTGGAGCAGGTAGAAGTGAAAGGCATGGCGCATATTACGGGCGGCGGCTTTATCGAGAACATTCCGCGGGTATTGCCGGATGGCGTGAACGTGGATGTAGAATACGGCTCATGGCCGATTCTGCCGATCTTTGACCTGATGCAATCAAAAGGCAGCATTACGAATCGTGATATGTTCACGACTTTTAATATGGGAATCGGCTTGGTTGTCGTTGTACCGGCTGATCAGGCAAACGAAGCTCTTCGCATTGCGGCTGAGCTTGGCGAGCAGGCTTACCGTATCGGAACGGTTACGGAAGGCAGCCGCATCGTAACATTCACGGGAGCGGAAGTATAATGGGAGCACTTCGCATCGCTGTGTTCGCTTCGGGACAAGGCACCAACTTCCAAGCGATCATAGATGCGGTGCAGAATGGGAAGCTCGATGTAACCATCGAGCTTCTTGTTTGTGACAAGCCTGCGGCTCCCGTAGTGGAGCGCGCACGGAAAGCCGGCGTGGACACGTTCCTGTTCGCGCCAAAGGAGTACCCGTCTCGCGAGGCGTACGAGACGGAGATTATCGCCGAGCTTGAGCGGCGCGGCGTCGAATTGATCGTGCTGGCGGGTTATATGCGCATTATCACGTCGGTGCTCGTTGAGCCGTTCTACGGGCGGATGATTAACATCCATCCGGCGCTGCTGCCGGCATTCCCCGGCGTGAACGGCATCGGGCAGGCGCTCGCATACGGCGTTAAGCTGACAGGCGTCACCGTCCACTATGTGGACGGGGGCATGGACAGCGGGCCGATTATCGCGCAGCGCGTAGTTGAAGTGGCGGACGAGGATACGGAAGACTCGCTCGCCGTGCGCATTCATGCAGCGGAGCAGGCGCTGCTGCCGAGCGTCATCCAGCAGATCGCGCAGGGGCGCGTGACGTTGGATGGACGGCATGTGCGAGTGAGCGGCTCATAGATTTATGAAGTTAAACAGCGAGGGCTGGAAATCAGCTTTCTTATATGCGTAGAACAGAAGCGGCGGCTCTGCCGGCGTTAGTAAGCTAAGACAGCTGAACGGAATCAGTGAGCTCTGTCGACTTTTGCAAGCTATATAAGTTGAACTTAAAGTATGAAGTTTAAGCGAAGTGAGAAGATCGTTCTGGAGAAACGAAGTGTTCGCCTTTGCAGCCCGTATTCTCACCTTTAAAAGTCTAATGAAATCAAAGCATCTGGCTGCAACAGTTATTGTAAGTATGATCTACTCGCGCAGCACCCAAAACGTAAATGTTTAGTTCAACTTATATTTGGGGTGACTTTAGTTTTCTTTTTCCGGTTCTTGGTTGGGTGGGTTAGTTCGATCGGATCGGTTAATCTATGAAATCGCTCTATAGGACGAGGCTTCGCTGCACTTTTTACAACGTAATCGATGTTACTTGCCTGACTCGACTCGTACACTGCAGTTAGTGCAATGGATTTCCGATTATAGGGCGATATACATTGGTTTGGAGCTCATTCTACTGCAGTATTACATTGTAGCAGTCTGAAACAGCTCTCATGTAAGGTTTCTGTTGTATGAAGTGCAGTCTAGGCTTGCTTCTCATTAAACGAGCAGGGACTTTTAGTGCATGATACAACATGTTTCGGAAGGAAATCAAAGCATCTGGCTGCAACAGCGACCTTTCAGAATGATCTACTTGCGCAGCGCTCAAAACGTAAATGTTTAGTTCAACTTATATAAATAGCTGAACGGCTGCAGTGAGCTATAACGGTAATAGTAAGCTAAGACAGCTAATCGGATATAGTGAGCTTGTTGATGATAGTAGGCTAACACAGATGAACGGCAGCAGATAGCTGCTTACGGAAGGTTTATTTTAGGGCAGCAATGGGTTGGTCAAATAGATGAGGAGGTATTTGCGTGGCTATTCGTAGAGCGTTAATCAGTGTTTCCGATAAAACGGGAATCGTGGATTTTTCCAGAGAGTTGGCAAGCCAAGGCGTGCAAATTATTTCGACGGGCGGTACATTCAGCCTGCTACAGAAGGAAGGCATTCCGGTTATCGGCATTTCCGATGTAACGGGCTTTCCGGAGGTTTTGGACGGACGTGTCAAAACGCTTCACCCTGCCGTACATAGCGGTTTGCTCGCGGTACGTGACAATGTAGAGCATCAGAATACGATGAAGGAGCTTGGTCTGGATTATATCGACCTTGTTGTCGTTAATTTGTATCCGTTCAAGGAAACGATCGCAAAGCCTGACGTTTCCTATGAAGATGCGATCGAAAACATTGATATCGGCGGCCCGACTATGCTTCGCTCAGCTGCCAAAAACCATGCATTTGTTACTGTTGTGGTCGATACTGCCGACTACGGCACGGTTATTGAAGAGCTGAAGGCGCAAGGCGATACGACGCTTGAGACACGCAAACGTTTGACTGCCAAAGTGTTCCGCCATACAGCGGCTTATGATTCCCTTATCTCAGATTATTTGACCAAACAAGTAGGCGAGTCCTTGCCTGAAACGTACACGGTTACTTACGAGAAGGTACAGGATCTGCGCTACGGCGAGAACCCGCACCAGAAGGCTGCATTCTACAGCAAGCCGCTTGCAGCAGCAGGCAATGTCACAACAGCCGAGCAATTGCACGGCAAAGAGCTGTCCTACAACAATATCAGCGACGCAAACGCATCGCTTGCGATTCTGAAAGAGTTCGACGAGCCGGCAGTCGTTGCGGTTAAGCATATGAATCCATGCGGCGTAGGCATCGGCGCAACGATCCATGAGGCTTATCAAAAAGCTTACGCGGCAGATCCTACTTCAATCTTCGGCGGTATCGTTGCAGCTAACCGGACGATCGGCGCGGACACGGCTGAGCTGCTTGGCGGCATTTTCCTAGAAATTATTATCGCTCCTGACTTTACGCCAGAGGCGCTTGAGATTCTAACGAAGAAGAAAAATATCCGTCTGATGAAGCTGGGTGAGCTATCTGCAGCAGCCGAGCGCAAGTCTGATTGGGTCGTTACATCGGTTGACGGCGGCATGCTCGTACAGGAGAGCGACGTTCACAGCGTAACGGAAGCGGATCTGCAGTTCGTAACAGACCGCAAGCCGACAGCTGAAGAGCTGAAGCAGCTGCTGTTCGGATGGAAGGTCGTCAAGCATGTGAAATCGAATGCGATTCTGCTTGCGAAGGATGACATGACAATCGGCGTTGGCGCCGGCCAGATGAACCGCGTAGGCGCAGCCCGCATTGCGATTGAGCAAGCTGGCGAAGCGGCTAAAGGCGCGGCGCTTGCGTCGGATGCTTTTTTCCCAATGGGCGATACGGTAGAGCTGGCTGCGAAAGCGGGCATCACTGCGATCATTCAGCCAGGCGGCTCGATCAAGGACGAAGAGTCCATCGCTGCGGCTAATGCGAACAACATCGCAATGGTATTCACAAGCGTACGTCACTTCAAGCACTAAATTGTACTCTTCCATAGGCAGCCGCGCGTTAACGACAGAGAGCTGGCGAAGCGGGCGGCTGCTGCTGGTTTACTCCAAACGAATCATAAGGCTTTATGGAATCAACATCTTATGTTATATGCGAAACGAGCTAATGCCATCAGAAGCGGTGGCAGTCGTTTACGCTTGACGTATAGGAAAGGATATGAGTTTGCTCATCCTTTCTCTATACGATTGGCCGAAACGATGGCGTCAATAAAGGGACGCCGTCAGGCGTTTCTTGTTATATAGTCAATTAGGGGGTTACGTTAATGCGTATTTTGGTAGTCGGCGGCGGCGGACGCGAGCATGCGATCGTCTGGGCGCTTAAGAAAAGCGAGAAGGTTAAGGAAGTTTTTTGCGCGCCTGGCAATGCCGGTATCGCGCAGCTTGCCGAGATCGTACCCATTGCGGTAAATGAATTCGATGAGTTGATTCGTTTCGCTAAGGATGCCGCGATCGATTTGGTGTTTGTAGGTCCGGATGATCCGCTGGCAGACGGTATCGTAGATGCTTTCGAGGCGGCAGGAATCGTAGCTTACGGTCCGCGCAAAAATGCAGCTGAAATCGAAGGCAGCAAAATCTTCATGAAAAACCTGCTGAAAAAGTACAATATTCCGACTGCGAAGTACGAAACGTTTACGGACTACGAGGCAGCCTCCGCTTATTTGCGTGAGCAAGCTGCACCGATCGTCATCAAGGCCGACGGCCTTGCTGCCGGTAAAGGCGTGACGGTAGCAGCAACGCTTGAGGAAGCCGAGAAAGCGCTGCGCGAGATGATGGTGGACAAGGTGTTCGGCCAAGCCGGTACGCAAATCGTAATCGAGGAGTGCCTCGTAGGGCAGGAGATGTCGATCCTTGCTTTCGTAGACGGCGAGACGGTTCGCGCGATGGTGCCTGCTCAGGATCACAAGCCGATCTTTGATGGCGATAAGGGACCGAATACAGGCGGAATGGGCACTTACACGCCGCTGCCTCATATCGATCCGGCGATTATCGAAGAATCGATCCAAAATATCATCATCCCAACGGCCAAAGCTATGGTCAGCGAAGGCCGTCCGTTCCGCGGCGTCTTGTTCGCAGGCCTCATGATTACGCCGGACGGTCCGAAGACGATCGAGTTCAACGCGCGTATGGGTGACCCAGAGACGCAGGTCGTATTGCCTCGTCTGCAAACGGACCTGATTGATATCGTGCTTGCTTCGATCAACGGCAATTTGGATCAGCTGGACATTCAGTGGAGCGACGAAGCGGCAGTTTGCGTAGTGGTCGCATCGGAGGGCTATCCGGCTTCATATCCGAAAGGCCGCGTTATTACGGGGCTAGCTGAAGCGGAAGCACAGGGCGCACTCGTATTCCATGCCGGAACAGCCGACAAAGACGGACAATTCGTTACGAACGGCGGACGTGTGCTTGGCATCGTCGGCCGCGGCCGCGACATTGCCGAAGCACGGGCTCGCGCATACGAAGCGGTTAGCGTCATTGACTTCGAAGGAAAACAAAGCAGAACCGATATTGCAGCGAAAGCTTTGGTATAGGCAAGCTTAGTTTGTAATATTTTAGATTGTATTTTTAAATTACACATAAATAGGAAGCCTATGCGATTTGCCGTTCCAGAGGAACGACGGTCGCCTAGGCTTTTTTTATATTGATCTATTTCTACGAGAAACGATGCCGTCCTCTTGCAGAGGACAGAGAAGCCGTTCTTCTTGAAATAAAGGAAAGTATAGGATTTCGCCATCCTTTCTCTATATTTCTCGGAAAGAAACGTGCCGCGCCGCCAAAGGGCGACAGCCGTTTCACCTTGGTTATTTCTTCGGTTTGCCATCATCCATCTTCATTCTCTCGCCGAGCTTGCATGATCTGCTAATTGTGTCATTTCCGCTCGAAAGGTGTTACTAATTTGTAACTCTATCGAATTGTGGCAGGGGTACAATGAATCTATCAGCGAGGAATAGAAGGTGAGAGAAATGAAAAAAGCAAGACGGCAAGCTCGAAAGGTAGTTGCAGGGCTGCTTCTGACAGCAGTTATGATAGGGGTCAGCGGGTGCTCGGCTGGATCTTCATTCAGCCTATCTGCACTTTTGTCTGGCGGCAAACAGCCGCAGGTAACCGGTAACGCCCAGCAGGGACCGCAGACAGGCAGCGGCTCAGATGGTGATGGAGATACGGTTATCGTTGGAAATGCAGGCGGAGTGGATGGGGCAGTCGAGCACGGCAATATGCCTGAGCATACACAAAGTCCGAACCCTGACGCTCAGCCTAGTGATCAAGCAACCGAGATGCCTTCAAGCACAGTGACAGATTCACCTGTAACGCAAGCAACGGCAACGCCGAATCCGGAAACAACGCCGCAGCCTGAGCATACGAGCACAGAGCAGCCAATCGTCACGGGGACGGATCATCCAGCATCGACGCCTACGGGCAAGCCGGGTGTGACAGCTACGCCGGATGCAGGCAGTGCTGATCCTAAGCCGGATACGCCGGCAACAAGCAAGCCAGATATCTCAGAGGCGGATCAGTTGGATAAGCCCGATCAGCATACGCCTGCCATTAAGCCGGGTAAAGGCGAGAAATTTATTGCTTTGACGTTTGACGATGGTCCCGATCAGCGTTATACGAATGATATTTTGGATATCCTGAAGGAAAAGGGTGTGAAGGCGACCTTTTTTGTTGTTGGCCAGCAGGTGAAAAAGAACCCCGAGGTGCTGCAGCGCATTGCGGAAGAAGGGCATTCCATTGGCAATCATACGTACAATCATAAAGATTTATCGAAGCTGAACAAGCAGCAGATCATCGAAGAAATCAAAACGTCGGACGCGGCGATCAAAAAAGCGGTCGGCTATACACCGGTTATGGTACGCGCACCTTACGGCGCCGTTTCAGATACGCTTAAAGTGCTGCTCAAAGCCAACAACCGGGATCTAATCAGTTGGAATATTGATACGCGGGACTGGGCAGGAACATCCGCGGCGGAAATGAGCAAAATGATTAAAAAAGAAGCTAAGCCTAATGGTATAATATTAATGCATTCTTTTGGCAGCAAAAATATTAAAAATACAGTCCAGGTACTGCCCGGCATTATTGATGATTTAGTAGAAATGGGCTATACGTTAGTGACTGCCGATCAAATGATTTAGCAGAGGTACAAGGCACGAGGAGGCTGTAAAGTTGGATAACGCAAGTTATACGAAAGCCAAGCCTAGAAGCAGGCTGTTCATGCGACGGAGCCTATTGTTCAGCGGCATCGCATTGCTTCTATGCTTGGCTACAGGCTGTCGTTATACGGCCGCGCCTGCAGATCTTCTGCAGAAGCCAGCTATCGCGCCGGAGAAACAGGCGATAATACTAGCGATTGAGAAAAGTCTGCCCGCATACAGCAAGCTTACGCTTCCGCTCAGAGAGGATCATATGGAAGCGATCCGTCTGATCGACGTGGATGGTGATGGCACAGAAGAGGCAGTCGTTTCTTATTACAATGAATACAGCTCACCGGAGTTAATGGTGTTTAAATATGCGTCTGGATCTTGGAAGCCATGGGTGCTCGTACAGCAGCCGCTCGCGAGGGTTATCGATTGGCTGAAGATCGAGGATCTTGACAAAGACGGCCAAATGGAAATTATGATCGGATGGATCGGGGCATTCGACAGCCCAAACGTGCTTGAGATTTATTCTTTCAACACAAAGCCAGAACGCAACGAAAATGGCCAATTGACGCTGAAGCCAGTGGAGACATTGCCCTACTCCTATGGGGATACGGGTGATATTAATGGTGATGGCCGGTTGGAGCTTGCGATTATTTCCGAGATAGGGACCAACCAGGAAATGGCCATGCCGGAGTTTCATCTCACGCTCTACAATTGGCGAAACGGAGGCGCGCAAGAGCTTTATGCAGAAAACCTCTATAACGAGGTTAATAATTATGACCGTTTATTAATCGGGCGAATATCGCCTGACGTTAGCGGCATCATTCTGGAAGCTTCGACTGGAGCGCACAGTACCTATACGACAATGTATGCATGGGAGCGCAATAAATTGAAGCTCGTTTATCCTTCACGCTCCGGCTTGCTGGAAGGCTTGAATGGCACGCCTACAATGAGCAAGGATATTAATGGTGATGGCATTCTGGAGCTGCCTTGGGCGAAGGAGGCACCAGGTTACACAGACCTTGCCTATGCGGAATCGAAGTGGTTGAACGAATGGATGCAGTGGGATGGGAAAGCGGATTTCTTGAAAATCTCGGAGGAATTCACCGATTACCGCTATGGCATTCAGCTGCGAATCCCGAAGTCTTGGATGGGACGATATACGCTACACGGCACGGATGAGCCCTATGCGGTTGTTACTATCGACTATTGGAATGAATCTCTAGATCTAACCTCGGCTCTGGCGACGCTTTATGCGGTGCCGCAGAAGAAATGGGATAATGTCGAATCAGCATGGAAGCTGCAAGGGAAGCCCTATCGTCAGCTCATGACAGACAGCGGCAACGTATTTGCCGTTTCTTTCGTCAAGGAGGCTCCGCTTGAATGGGCAGCAAAAGAGCGGCAGGCATTCAGCGAGATGGCGGAGGTAGAGGCTGCCTTTTCTTCATCTCTCACCATTCGGAACGATTAAGAAAGAAAAGCGGGTGCTTTAATTTATGCGTATATTATTGTTGGAGGACGAGGAGTCCATCCGCGGCTTCGTCCGCATTAATCTAAAGCGCAACGATATGGAAGTCATTGAAGCGGAGACGGGTGAAGCAGCGCTTGCGCTTGCTGCAAGTGAAGGACAGATCGATATTGCGCTGCTTGACGTTATGCTTCCGACCATTAGCGGGTTTGAGGTATGCGAGCAGCTTCGCGCCTTATATCCTCGGATGGGCATCATTATGCTCACGGCGAAATCGCAGGAGGAGGACAAAATTCACGGGCTGGAGTTAGGCGCAGACGATTACGTACAGAAGCCCTTCAGTCCTGGCGAGCTCATCGCCAGAATCAAATCGCTTTACCGGCGCATGAAGCCGGGCCTTCCGGAACCGGCGGTTCAAGCAGCTCCGGAGCGAGGCCAGCTGGCGGATCATGGAGTTGCCGCGGAGCTTGGCGCGAGTAACCATTATAAAGAATCGGAAAATGTACTGTCTTTATCCGGCTTGAACGGATCGCAAAGCATGCAGCCGCCTGCGCAGACGCCGATTCCGTACATGAACGTTCATCAAGAGCTTGTTGTGCTCCCGTTCCGGCTCTCGGTAGCGGAGCGCAAGCTTTGGAAACAGCATAAAGAAATTATACTTACCCCTACAGAATGGACGCTGGTTAGACTGCTCATGGAGCGCGTTGGAGAGAGTGTCAGCCGAGATCATATCTTGACAGAGGTATGGGGAAGATATTACGTCGGCGATCTGAAGGTCGTTGATGTAAACATACGTAGAATTCGCCAGAAAATCGAGAAAAATCCATCCGATCCCGCCTTTATTGAGACGGTATGGGGCTATGGCTACCGATGGAAGCGGGGCAACGACGAATGAAAAGCGTACAAACGCGAATGGTATGGAGCTATTTGCTGCTTATCGTGCTTGTCGTCAGCGTGCTCGGGGGCGGGTTCGCCGCCTTGATGTGGAATTACTATTACGGCAGCGCCCAGAGCTCCGTCAAGCAGCGCGCAGAATCAGCCCTTTCCCTTCACAGCCGCTCGTTGTCTTCCCTCACGGTGAAGGACCAAGGCGATTATATGCTGCAATATATGGTCGAAAGCGGTACGAGATTGCAGTTGCTGGACAGCACGGGTCAAATTCGTATCGATTCAGATGGCTTTGCGCCTGATATCCGTTATACGACCGCCGATGTGAAAACGGCAATTGCGGGTGGAACGGGAAGCTGGCGCGGCATTGACCCCTATTATGGCGAACGGGTTATGTCTGTGACCATCCCGCTCTGGAATGAGACTCGCGTCGTGTCCATGCTTCGTTATTCGGCTTCATTGGGGCAGGTCGATGCGATGGTCAGCCTGCTCATCCGAATGGCATCAGCAGTAGGTATCGGGGTTATTCTGCTCTTTCTTGGACTTAGCCTTATACTTGCGCAGCGGATAGTGAAGCCCATTCGAGAGCTTACCAGGGCCGCGCGCTATATGGCGGAGGGAGACTGGACACGCCGAGCGATTCAGCGCAATGACGATGAAATTGGCCAGCTTGCCGAAACCTTCAACGCAATGGTAATCGAGCTGAGCAAACGGGAGAAGCTGAAGGATGATTTTATTTCGTCCATTTCCCATGAGCTGCGCACGCCGCTCACTTCCATTAAAGGTTGGAGCGAAACGCTAAAGGAAAGCGAGCCGACCGAGGATGATGAAGAGGTAAAGCTTGGCTTGTCGATTATAAGCAAGGAAACGGAACGCTTATCGGGACTGGTTGAGGATTTGCTCGATTTCTCGAAGCTTTCCGCACGGACGATGGAGCTGCATAAAGAAGTGCTTGATTTCAACGGCCCGGTGAAGGAAACGGTGAACCAGCTGGCCGTTCGGGAGGAGCATACGCGTGTCAGAATACTGGCTACCTATGACAAGAGCCCAATCGTCGTTAAGGGAGATGCCAATCGGTTGAAGCAGGTCATTATCAATCTCATTGATAATGCGCTCAAATTCACGCCTGCAGGCGGAACGATTCGAGTGGTAACGAGAGCGGAGCACGAGGCAGCCATGCTTACGGTATCGGATTCCGGCTGCGGAATTGAAGCTGAGGACTTGCCGCATGTTACGGAGAAATTCTATAAAGCAAGTACGGGGCAAGGCGGGTCAGGACTTGGACTGGCCATCTGCAAGGAGATTATTGAGCTCCACGGCGGTCAGCTTACGATCGACAGCGAGCGTGGAGCTGGAACCATTGTGACGATACGAGTACCGCTCATGCGTGAGGAATAGCCGCGTTCCTCAGCCTGCTGCGTTATCCGTATCGTCATTCTTTATAAAAGAGCAGCTTGCGGTTCGCAATAACATAAGCGATTGCGATAATAATACCGAGCATCAGCGCAACGGAAAGCCAGTGATCTTTTAGCCACGCAATCCATAAGGGCATCGTTTTGCACCTCCAAAGCATGATATAATGCCAAACATATGCATAGTATGTCCCATTTCTCAGCATCGTAAGAGATGCTGTTATATTTTAAAGCCGAGATTGACAGGGATAGAGAATGGATGCTATTATGGGTTTAATTAAATCAAAGTAAACGGGTAGGAATTATTATATATTAAGATTGGGAGGTTGGCTGGATGGAAAAGCACTTGACGCTGCGACATAACGAGCTTGAGCTTGCGGCAACGCTGCATTACCCCACTGACGGAAACAAAACAGAATCTGAGAAACGACAAGCGATTATCATTTGTCATGGATTTATCGGCTCACGCGTCGGCGTGGATCGATTGTTCGTGAAGACGGCTCGCGCGCTAGCAGCGCAAGGCTCTTACGTTCTTCGTTTTGACTACGGCGGCTGCGGAGAGAGCAACGGCGACTATGGCTCGCTTGGCTTTGATTCCATGGTTGACCAGACAAGAAGCGCGATCGATTATATGGCGAGCATGGAATGTGTTGACCCGCGTAGAATCGTATTGCTTGGACACAGTCTCGGTGGTGCGGTAGCGATCATGACGGCAGTCAAGGATAAGCGTGCGAAGCGGCTTGTACTTTGGTCGCCGGTTGCATATCCCTTTAATGATATCGTGCGGATTGTCGGACGCAGCAGCTATGATGATGCGGTTACGGCAGGCAGCTCGGATTATCAAGGCTACACGCTGCAGCCCGTTTTCTTCGAATCGCTGCTACAGCATCAGCCGTTTCAAGCGGCTACGAGATTCGGAGGCGAGGTGCTGCTCGTACATGGAACGAGCGATGAGCTCATTCCCGTCGATTACAGCTTCCTGTACCAGAAGGTGTTCTGGACACGCAGTGACGGAATATGCGACAAGGAAATTATTTTTCAAGCGAATCATACGTATTCCGCTCGCAGCCATCAAGAGGAAGCGATCCGGGTAACCTCGGATTGGCTGAACGGTCTGGATAAGCAGCAGGAAGAATGGCATCACTGGAGCATATAACAAATAAGAGGCAAGCTCTGCATGTAGGAGCTTGCCTCTTTTATTTGACCTGCCGTTTGAATTTGCCGTTATATATAATATTTACTTTCACGTTTAGCGCTTCAATGGAGTCGGCGTGGATAACGAGCTCCTTGCCGTCGTTCGATAGTTTCTTCCACAGCTTGGGATGCTTTAAGCGCAGCTTATGGCCGAGTTCAAAGGGGTCGACACCTATCTTCAAGCCTTCTTTGTAGGTGTCCATAATTTGTTTTTTAATCGTTTCCTCGGCAATATGGGTCATCTCTGCATAGGGCATTTCCGCGAGGTATTCAAACATGCCGCCTACATAGCTGACCTTAATGCGTAATCGAACGTCTTCTCCTTGCACGAGCGGTGTAATTTTGATTTTCGGACGCAATATGATGAGCTGGCCATATACGTTCCCCTCCTTCTTTATGATAAGCGGAGCGCTTTCCATGCTGGGGACAAGCCAGTGGTAGCCTTCAAGCTTAGCGCGTGATATAAATCCTTTGATTTGGTTGCCATATTCAAAAAAAGCGCCGTTAATCATGAGCATCGGTTTGCCAACGTTACTTTCTTGCCATTGTGTGTCGTTCAAGCTGAGGCTTGGCAAATAGGCAGTTGCCGAGGGCTCATTGAAGATGGAGATGTATTTGAAGAACAGCATGGGCGGGTAGGTTGAATTCTGCTCATAGTTGCTCTGCGGATCATGCATGATCGAAGCCAGCGGCGACAGCTTGAAGAAAGGCGTTGCCGCAAGCAGCTTTTCAAGCGGTGAACGAGTGCCGTATATCCAAGCATTATAGCGAATTTCCGGATAGCGGTTGATCATCTCCGCAAGGCTGTCTCCCTTAGCCTTGAGAGCACGTTCTGTCAATATAATAGACGATACATGGCCCCATGAGAGCTTGAATTGCGCGGTTTTGAACAGATCGGTGATCGCAGAGACAAGCGATTCGCCTTTGCCTTTTCCAATCCATACGACGGCCTGCTCATTGGCTTTGCCGCCTGCCTCCGTCTTGGCGATGTTCGAGAAATCGAGCAGCTGTATGTACACGTTGAATTGATGATCCACGAAATCAATGCCCATCGCTTTGACATAGCTGACGCTCTGAATTTCGGTAGCGCTCCAACAGCCGGGCAAGGTGAGAAGGGCAGCCAAAGCGCCAAGCAACGCAAGGAGGCGGAACCTATTAATCATGGCTCGTTCCCATCCTTTCTAGGCTTCTGCGTATGCAAGTAATCAGGTCTTCGTCTGTTCAGTCTAAAGGGCAGCTTCAGAATAGAAACGGCAAGCTGCTTTATATTGAGCGGAGCGACGGGAGCCAAATACGGAACACCGTAGGATTGTATCGTCGTTAAATAAATTACAAATAGGATTAAAGATAGAATAAACCCGTACATTCCGAGTATCGACGCCATAAAAAAAGAAGCGAATCGAAGCAGTATCGTCGTACTCGTGAGCACCTGATTGACGAGTGTGGAGCCGGATACGACGGTAATCGCCGTCACGACAATCATAAGCGGAGATATCATGCCCGCTCGGATAGCCGCATCCCCTATAATTAAGCCTCCAACGACAGTCAACGTCTGGCCAATGGAGCTCGGCAGCCTCACGCCGGCTTCGCGGAACAGCTCCATCAAGCACATGATAAAAAACATTTCCAGCGGCGATTCCATTGGCAGCCCGTGCCGTCCCGATGAGATCGTAGCAAACAGCGGGAAGGGAACTTGATCCGTGTGAAAGGTAGTGAGGGCGATATACAACCCGGGCAGGAAAATGGTCGTAAGTAAACCGACAAACCTAAGAATACGCCCCATGTTAGCGGACATGGCTGGAAAATAAGCGTCCTCGGGCGACTTCATGAGCAGGAATAAATTCACGGGTGCAATGATACAGGTTGGGTTGCCGTCAACCAGAATGACAAAGCGGCCATTCAATAGGCAATCCGCTGCAAAGTCAGGCCTTCCCGTGTAATCGTTGGCCGGGAACAAGGCGAACAGCGCGGGATCGAGCATCTCCTCGAGCTCGCCGATGGATATAAGCTTCTCCACGTTGATTGCGTTTAGTTTGTGGGTGATAAGGGTGATCAACTCTGGATCAGCGATATCTTCGATATAGAGCAGCGCCGTTTTGGTCAGCGTTCTGGAACCGATAACGAAATATTGGCAAGCAAGCATATCCGTGCGCAGCCTTCTTCGGATGAGGGAGACGTTAATGGCAACCTGCTCGACAAAGCCGTCCTTCGGTCCGCGGATCGAAACCTCCGTGGACGATTCGTTTGGCTCACGGTTTGGGAAGTTCTCGATGTTGATGGTCCATAACGATTGCAGCGATGGCACGCAGAAGATAAGATGCCCTTCGAATACATAGGAAGCAAGTGTCTTGCGGTCCAGAGCTTGACTTGCCAAGTCATGGGAATGCCATTGCAGCTTGGCGCTGCGCTGCATATCCTCCCGCCTGAGAAAGCGTGTTTTCTCGAATAACTCCCCAAGCTCGGGCAGGATGATATCGTTAATGGTTTTGGCATCCGTCATCCCAATACAATAAATGAATATGGCTTGAACGGAGGCAGGAGCTGCTCCATACATTTGGGTGTTGACCATTACGTCATTGGAGGACGCAAACCAAGTACGAAGCTTGTGCTCGTCTAAAAACACCGGTTTTTCGGTAGACTCATTACTGTTCGGGGTCACGGATCGTTTTCTCCTTTCTCGAACTTCGGAGCAGCAGCGTGAATGCTAGAAAGAAGGTCAGTGCCGCTACATAGACAGCAGTCACAGGGAAATAAACGTGAGTCAAAAACGCGAGCGTATCTTGGTCGCGCCAAGGATAGAACGCGATGAGAGTAATCAAGAGAGAGAAAATGGCTAGAGAAAGCATCCGCTTTCTCGGTTTGCGAATGTTAAGCATATCCGTTATTAATTAGAGTGAAATGGCGATTCTGGCAAAGGAACCGCATAGCCATTGATAAATCGATAAGAAATCGACATGCTGCAGCAGCTTGCCGATATTGACGATCTTCCATTGCTCAAAAGCGGTATGTCTTTGTTTGGCAGCTTCGAGCGGACCGAATTCTGTAATGGCGCCAATTGTGGGTCCAATGACCATACCTAATAGGAACAAAGCGAGCAGCATGAGATGCCACCAGCGCATTTTGCTTCGAAGCTGATGCTGGAACAGCAGCAGTACCCATATTTCCATGAGTCCTGCCAAAACAAAAAACATGCCGTTAATCGCTGGCTGAGGACCGTGTTCGAGTATAGGATACAGCAGGCTGTAATCTTTGTACTTCATATTCGCTAGGGATACGAAATAACCTAGCAGTATCACAAGCGGGAGCAGCATGCTTGATGTCATGGCAATCGTGCGAAGCCCGGCGTAAGCCGCAAGCATGGACACAACCACAGCCGTAACAATGACGACGGAAAATGGCGTCTGCTGCATATAGGTGGCAACTGTCCAGGCGGATGTATCGTGCAGCGTATAGGAAGCAGAGACAATAAGGAGCAGTACCGCCGTTAATCGAAAGATCCAAGAAGGAACGACCCCGAATTGTCTCTCCAACCAATCGGGGAGTCGTTCACCGTGGAGCTGCTTCAATATGCCGAAAAAGATAAGTACCCATAGCAAAAAGAACGGTGCAGCCCAAATAACCGACAGCCAGGAATCGCGCTTCGCTACTCCTAGAATCAGCGGAATCGACATGACATGGGATACTAGTCCCGCGCTTAGCAATAAGATCGAGAAGGATAACCAAATGCTGATGAGGCCGTTTCTCCTGTTCATAGCAGCACCCTCTTTCTGGTAGGAGATATGGTTACCATGTGCAATTAATGGTTTTTTTAATCGGGAAATCAACATTTTTGTCGAGACAACCTCTCCAAATTATGTTTAAATGGATCTAATGTGAAAACGAAATCATGCTAGATTTAGCGCGGAAAAGGCAGGTTAAGCTATGGATAAACGAATCCGGAATTCGGCAGCAACGCTGCTATTATCGCTAACTCTCCTACTCTCGGCATGCAGCGGGGGCAGCGGTGGAAACAGCATTACGCCGCCAAGTCCAGAGAACAGCGTCTCACCGAGCAGCACAACAGAGACGATAGAAAAGGCGCCGCTGCTGCCGTATGATGCGCCGCTCACCGGACTCAAGCTGGAGAAGGCAGCGGATGCAAGGCCGATTGTCGTTATGATTAACAATTTTGCCGCAGCTAGGCCGCAGTCCGGACTTACGAACGCCGATGTCATATGGGAGGTGCTCGCTGAAGGCGGCATCACACGTTTGATTGCCGTATTCCAGAGCACAGCTGCCTTAACCGATACGATAGGACCCATACGAAGCATTAGGCCTTATCTCATAGACATTGGCGACAGCTATGGTGCCGTGCTTGCCCACGCAGGCGCAAGCACGGACGGCTATGCAGTTCTGCAGCGTCAAGGAAAGCCTTATTTGGATGAAATATCGAATGCGGGCAGCTACTTCTGGAGAAGCAAGGAGCGGAAAGCGCCGCATAATTTGTATTCAAGCCTGGAGAAGCTCCGCACGGGCGCGGAGAAGAAAAAATACAGCTTGGATAAGCAGGTTCCGCCGTATACGTTTACGGAAGCGGGTTCCACGGAAGCAGGGGTGCCAGCTTCGGACATTACCATTTCTTTTTTGCTCAAAAATTATAGTGTAGGTTACTTGTACGATTCTTCCACGGGATTGTACAAGCGCTCGATCGGAGGCAAACCGCATATCGATCTGAACAACAATGAGCAGCTGTCCGGAACGAATCTGGTCGTGCTTGGAGCCAATCATAAGACGCTGGATAACGAGGGACGGTTAGCTGTAGATTTGGCAAGCGAGGGACCTGCTATTCTCTTCCAGAAGGGGAAAGCCATCGAAGCGGATTGGGTGAGGGCGCCGGACGGCATGATTCGGATCGTTAAGGATGGAGCTGAATTGCCTTTCGTGCCCGGAAAAACCTTCTTTCATATCGTGCCGAACAATCCGACCTTTGAAAGTCATGTTTCTTGGGTACAAACGTAGCACATTGGAGACACTGTTAACAGGCGTTAACGGATGGGCTTCCAAGGTGTAAAAAGGACGCAATCCCGTAAGCGGGATCGCGTCTTTTTTATATTTATTTTGAAAATCTAAAACTTTTCATAAAACCTTTACATTCTCTTAACAATTCACATGTAAACTATGTTAAGATATTGTGGGCTCATAGCAGTACGCCTAAACATCAAGTCGTGTAAAGGGGATTACGATGTTCAAGAAAAAGGATATTTTCTTTAAGACGTTCGAGGAGATGGCTGACGCAATCGTCGAGGCCGTGGAATACTTCGGCAAAGGCTTGTCAGACCTGTCGGATGTATCGGCTTTCGCCAAAACCATGAAGGAATACGAAAGCAAGTGCGACAAACATGTACACACGATTTTGAAAGAGCTGAACAAAACGTTCATCACTCCGATCGAGCGCGAAGATATTATGGCCCTTACGTCCTCGCTTGACGACGTGCTTGACGGCATTGAAGCTTGCGCATCACGTTTTGAAATGTACAATATTCGGGAGAAGGATGAGTACATAACCCTATTCGGCGATATTCTTGTTCGTTCCTCTCACCAAATCAAGAAGGCGATCTACCTGCTTACGGAGCGTAAGCTGCTTGCCATTCGCGAGCCCAATATTGCGCTTAATGAGCTGGAGAACCAAGCTGATGACCTGCTGCGAGTCTGTATCAAGAGCTTATTCACGAATGTTAAAGATCCAATTGAGCTGATGAAGCGCAAAGAGATTTACGAGATGCTGGAGCAAACGACCGACTTCTGCGAAGATGTTGCCAATACGCTGGAATCGATCATTATGCGTAACAGCTAATCTGGAGAGTAGGAGTCTTTCACAATGGATTTAATGGTTCTATGGATTGTCGTCTTTCTAGCGCTTTCGTTTGATTTTATAAATGGTTTCCATGATACGGCTAATGCCATTGCAACAGCCGTATCGACCCGGGCCTTGAAGCCGAGGGTTGCCATCGTGATGGCTGCCGTAATGAATTTCGTTGGTGCAATTACCTTTACGGGTGTTGCGGCTACAATCGGAAAAGGCGTTGCGAATCCCGCTGAGCTTGAGCAGGGTGTTCCGATCGTAATAGCGGCACTCTTGTCCGCGATTGCTTGGAACTTGCTCACCTGGTGGTTCGGCATTCCGTCCTCATCTTCACATGCATTGATCGGTTCCCTCGCGGGTGCTGTAATCGGCGGAGCAGGCATGAGTGCAATTAATGGCGGCGGATTGATTAAGATCGTACAAGCACTTATCTTCTCGCCGCTTATCGCGTTCTCTGCGGGCTTTATCATCATGTGGATACTGAAATTAATATTTGCCAAGTCGAGTCCGCATCAAGTGAACAAAGGCTTCCGGTTCGGGCAGATCATTACCGCGGCGTTCCAATCGTTCTCTCATGGCACGAACGACGCGCAGAAAGCGATGGGTATTATCGTATTTGCGCTCGTAGCCTCGGATGTTCAAACGACAATGGACGTGCCGCTTTGGGTTAAAATTTCCGCAGCGACCGCTATGGCACTCGGCACATCGGTTGGCGGTTGGAAAATTATTAAGACCATGGGTACGAAAATTTTCAAAATCGAGCCGATTAACGGATTTGCCGCAGATATCGGTTCCGCTGTCGTTATATTGACAGCAACGATGATTCATCTGCCAGTTAGTACGACGCATGTTATCACCTCGTCCATTCTGGGCGTAGGCAGCGCGAAACGCTTCTCTGCCGTGAAATGGGGAGTTGCAGGACGTATCATTGTCGCCTGGATCATTACAATTCCGATTACGGTGTTAATGGCGATGTTCTTCTATTGGATTATTCATTTCTTCTTCCTATAGAAGGAGTGAACCGGGATAGTGAGGAAAACCTCACTCGCCATGAGCGAAAGCTCATGGGGAATGAGCTTCTCCTCACTATTTTTTTGTGTTGTCTCGGAAGCTGTGGACAACTATTATCGAAATGGCGCGAAAATTGCGTATATTCACATAGTTAATAACAGCTGTGCATGGAATCGCCTCGGGCTTAGCAAGACTTCGTGATTAAGGGAGTGGAGCTGTGGATGAACGCTTTTTTTGGCTGAAAACACCTAAGCAGTCAATTGGATATTCACATCGCATGAACAGCTGTGCATGGATTAGGCAATAAAGCTGGCGAAGGTTGTCGAAGGTTGCGCTTGTGCACAGGCGATTCTGGTTAATGAGCCAAGTTTATGTAATAATAACTGTGGATAGGGTGCGATTTATCTTATCCACAGCCGGATAACTTCATATTCATTGTGTGAAATTGTGAATAATTGCTTAGCTAAATTGCACCTCGGCTATCCGCATGTACTGCTGATAGCCGAGGTGCTTCATTTGGATGGATACGGATTACTTATATCCAAAACGTATGTGAACGGAACATTCGTCAATTACCTGCGGCGTTTGGGCTTGCGGCGGCGCACGCCATTATTCCCGCTGCCTGAGCCGGAAGTGGGCTTGCGACGCTTCCGGCGCTTTGGTTTCCATTCACCTTCATCGTCATCCTCCGACGAGCTTGACGATTTTTTGCTGAATGAGCCCATAAGCACTTTCACCAGAGGGGCCATTTGTGAGACGCTGGACATAACCTTCTGTACTTTCGTAACCGTCGTAAGAATGCCGTCTATACCGCCGATTCGGTCGACAAAGCCTTTGATCTCGCCTAGGCTGGCAAGGGAGAAGCCGCTTGCTTTGGTGCTGGCGGGCGTTTCGACCACATCGGACGACGCTTCCGGTAAAACCGCGGGCAGGATATCCTGCGCTGGCGGCTCTGGTGCTGCAGGAGGCATGGTCGGGAGGTCCCCGCCAAAGCTGAAGCCGCTCGACTTCGCGCCGGACGACTTGCTCGGCTGGGCTTGCGCCTGCCGGTGGCCGCCGTGCCAGTCGTACTGCTGGCTGCCGCTGCCGGGATTATTGCGATAATTCACACGGATCACAACCCTTCTTTTATAATAGTCTATGGGATAGGCGAACATACGGATTGGACGAATGTCACGGGTTTTGGAATTTTTTATAGATAAATGCCCTGTGCTTGTATGCGCATGCCTGCCCGCAGGGCGCTAAGACCATCGCCTCGGCTGCAATGCGCGAATACGGTAATGTTTGAAAAAAACGGTTAAAAAAGTTACAATAGTTACATTAGTTTTAATAGGAGTGAATACACATGCAGCTTAAAAAGCTGAACGATAAAGCAATAGATCAATTATTTGAAGCGATTCTTACATTAAAGTCAGTCGAGGAATGTTATGTGTTTTTTGATGATCTGTGCACGGTGAATGAGATTCAGTCCATGTCCCAAAGGCTTGAAGTAGCGCGCATGCTTGGCAAGGGCAGTACATACAATGCAATTGAAGCGGAAACTGGCGCAAGCACGGCAACGATTTCAAGGGTGAAGCGTTGTTTGAACTATGGCAATGATGGGTATAAAATGGCTTTAGAGCGTCTCGGAAGGTAGGTATTCCTTCAATGAAGCCAGGCATTCTCGTCATTAGTCACGGCTCCCGGGAAGAGGCGTGGGTTAAGCTGGTTGATGATGCCATAACGAGGGCAGCGGCTTCACCTCGCTTATTACATATTCCAATCGTATCGTCGTTTCTCGAAATTGTTGAGGGACGGCTTATTCAGGATGGCATTGATGCGCTAGAGAATCAGGGTGTGACAGATCTATTCGTGTTGCCTCTGTTTATTTCATCCGGCAGCACGCATGTTGATGAAATCGGGCAAGCGTTCGGTTTCCCATGGCTGACGGATCTTGAAGGAGATCTTGGCATATTCCGTGTCGCGGCGAATGTAGTATATGGTGAGCCGATAGATGATGATCCGGAGATCGCCGAGCTGCTTGCGGCGAATATTGCCGAGCTCTCGGAAGTGCGCGAGAAGGAAGCGCTGCTGCTTATCGGACATGGAAGCAAAGAACCCGTGTTTCATGAGCGCTGGCAAGCGGGATTGACGAAGCTTGGTGAGCGCTTGCGGGCGCTTGGCGGATATAAGCGTGCAGAATATGCGATGCTGCTCCCCGACCAAGCAGCTGCGAAGCTTGCTGCGATGCAGAAAGCGAATCCTGAGGAAACGGTAATTGTCGTGCCATTGTTTCTAAGCCGAGGGTATTTCACGAATCATGTCATACCGACGCGGCTTGAGGGGCTCTCCTATCGGTACAACGGTCAGTCCATGCTGCCGAGCAGCGCGATTGAAAGCTGGCTCACCCGTCAGATGGAAGAGGGTCTGCAGCGTCTGAATAAAAGCTAAAGCATGTAAAGTTAAACATATAAGCTAGGATGAATGGATCGTTAGGAGTGGAGCAGACATGGCAATCAAGCGGGCGAGACTGATTTATAACCCGTCATCGGGAAGAGAAGAAATGAAAAAGCGTCTGCCTGACATCCTTCAGCGGCTGGAGCAAGGCGGCATCGAGACGAGCTGCCATGCGACGATTGGAGAAGGAGATGCTACGCTTGCTGCAGCGGAAGCGGCTGACCGCGGCTATGATATGATTATTGCGGCGGGCGGCGACGGTACGCTATATGAGGTCATCAACGGGCTCGCCGGCAAGGAAAACTGTCCTCCACTCGGCATACTGCCCGTAGGTACGACGAATGATTTTGCACGGGCGATGGGCATTCCGAAGCACTGGGAGTACGCCGTCGATTTGATCATTCAGCAATACAGCCGCCCGATTGATGTCGGGAAGGCGAACGAGCGTTATTTTATAAACATTGCCGGCGGGGGCTCTTTGACCGAACTCACCTATGATGTGCCGAGCAAGCTGAAGACAATGATTGGCCAGCTGGCTTATTATATGAAGGGCATGGAGAAAATGACCCGCCTGAGACCGACCGAGCTTACCTTTCAAGCCGCTGGCGTCGGTGAGTTTCATGATGAATTTATGATGTTCCTGATCTGCAACAGCAATTCCGTAGGCGGGTTCGAGCGTCTAGCACCTGATTCCAAGCTTGATGACGGTTTATTGGATGTCCTGCTTATTCGCAAATGCAACCTGCCAGAGTTTATCAAGCTGGTGACGCTTGCGCTGCGCGGCGAGCATCTGAATGATCCGCATGTGATTCATTTCCGTACGGATGAGCTGAAGGTAACGACACCTGATTATGTGCAGATCAATCTCGATGGCGAATATGGCGGAGTGCTGCCATGCACGTTCTCGGTGCTGCCATCGCATTTGCGTATTTTTGCGGATGAGACGGGTACATCAACCTACCGATAACTGAGGATGAATGGGCCAATTAGGGCACAATGGAAGATAGAAGGCAAGCAACAGCATTGAAGATAGAGCGGAGAGAGTTTATGAATAAAGGAAGAAGCAGAGGCGGCAATGGGAGATCGCGCAGCGCAGCAGGTTCTGGTGCGGCAGCGGTTCCGGTAGATGCTCCTTTTCAAAAAAATGAAGAAGTCACCGTCGATATTATCGGCCTGACGCATGACGGAGAAGGGGTAGGCCGCGCAGAGGGCTTTACCCTTTTTATACAGGGAGCGCTTCCCGGTGAGCGCGTGCGCGCCAAAGTGATGAAGGTCAAGAAGCAATATGGTTATGCGCGATTGGAGGAGCTGGTGCAAGCAAGCCCTTCGCGTATAGAGCCGCCATGCGATATTTATAAGGAATGCGGCGGCTGCCAGCTTCAGCATTTCGATTACCCTGCGCAGCTTGAGTGGAAGCGGCAGCATGTGGTGGACAACCTCATGCGGATCGGAAAGCTAGGCGTAGCTGGCGAAGGCGTGGCTGCTGCGAATGAGGAACTAGCGTCAGGCGGGATTGTGGTTCATCCAACCATTGGAATGGATGAGCCATGGCGTTACCGGAACAAGGCATCCGTTCCGATCGGCACCAGTGCTCAGGATGGGCAGTTGATCGCAGGGTTCTATGCCAGGGGCAGCCACAGAATTATCGATATGGATGATTGCCTGATTGAGCATGGGGACAATGATGAGGTTATTCGCGTAGTGAAGCGAATCGGCCGTGAGCTAGGAGCAACGCCTTATGATGAGGCGTCGGGCCGAGGCGTGCTTCGCCATGTGATGGCGCGGACAGGCGTCATTACGGGTGAGATGATGGTTGTTCTGGTCACTAACGTCAGGAAGCTGCCCGCGGCGGAGGAATGGGTCAAGCGCATTCGCGCGGAGCTGCCAAACGTAAAGAGCATCGTTCAGAACGTAAATGAGCGAAACACAAACGTTATATTCGGGGACGAGACGCGAGTACTCTGGGGCAGCGAGGTTATTTATGACGAGCTTGATGGCATTCGCTTCGCGATCTCGGCACGGTCTTTCTACCAAGTGAACCCGATGCAGACCGTTGAGCTTTACCGCAAAGCGGTGGAATATGCCGGTTTGACTGGTACGGAAACCGTCATCGATGCTTATTGCGGCATCGGTACAATCTCTTTGTTCCTCGCACGTAAGGCTGGACGCATCTATGGCGTAGAGATCGTGCCGGAAGCGATCGAGGATGCGGCTCGGAATGCAGAGCTGAATGAGATAACTAATGCCTCGTTTGAGGCAGGCCCAGCAGAGGTCGTCATTCCGCGCTGGCGCAAGGAAGGGATAACGGCGGACGTCATCGTCGTCGATCCTCCGCGCAAAGGCTGCGACCCGGCGCTGCTCGAGACGATCCTGGCGATGAAGCCGGAGCGTGTTGTATATGTGAGCTGCAATCCGTCTACGCTGGCAAGGGATTTGCGAGTGCTGGAAGATGGCGGGTATCGGACGGTTGAGGTTGTGCCGGTGGATATGTTCCCTTGGACGGTGCATGTGGAGTCGGTGGCTTTGTTAATTAGGGATAAAACAGTGTAGCGAAACCCTTATGATTATTGATTTTTTCGAAGTGGTACAGCTTGGAAATATTAGTGGTACAGAGATCAAAAGCAGGCCTGATGTAAAATTGATGTAAAATTAGAACGGATCTCTGCTTAAATGAACAGAAGACGCCAGGAAACACCTGTGCGTCTTCTTTATTGTCCTTGTGTAGCATCAGCTGTAAAAAACGATTCGAATTTATCAGCTGCTGCCTGATCAGCAGTTCGGAGAGCGTGTCCATAAATGTTCATTGTTGTGGTGATGCTCCCGTGTCCAAGTCGCTCAGAAATGATCTTAGCATGAACGCCTTGGTTAATTAGAATCGTAGCTGAAGTATGTCGGAGGTCATGAAAACGGATGTAACGGAAATTATTTTTCTTAACGAACTGTCGGAACCAAAGATAGGGGCGTTCATGGTGGAAAGGTTGTCCATTGGGATGTGAAAACATAAAAAACCAATCGTGGCCGAGCCATGCATCCCCGATATCAGCTCGTTCTTGTATTCTATAGGCGTAATATTCTTTTAGCTCTTTAAGCATGGAGCTCGGTAAAGCAACTTTTCGGATGGATTTTTTTGTTTTAGGCTGTTTGACAATTATTTCACCTTTGAGAGCGTGAATCATTGTTTGTGAAACATCTAAAATACCACTGTTGAAATCAAGATGCTTCCATTCAAGTCCAAGCAACTCGCTTCGTCGTAAGGCGGAAGTCAGAGCCAACGTAATCATTACCCTCCAGTGATAAGGCTCACGCTGCAATGCTCGAAGCATTTGTTCAACTTCTGCATTATCATAAGGGATGATCTCCTTTGAATCGACCTTTGGTTTTTGTACATCGCTAACCGGATTTCGTTTGATAATTCTCCATTCAACTGCACGGTTGAGGATGTTTTTTAAAATGCGGTGTTGAATTTGTATTGTGCCAGAAGCTAGTCCTCCGGATTTTCTATCTTCTCGACTACCCTCCTTTTCAAGGTTATCAAGAAAAGCCAGAATATGAAGTGGCTTGATATCTTCCAGTTTTAGATGTTGAAAATATGGAAGAATGCGAGTCTTTAAATTCGATTCAAAGGTATATAGCGTTTTATATGCCAGATGTTTTACAGCGTACTTATTGCGCCATTCTGTGACGAATGCACCGAAAGTCAGTTTTTGTGGTGCAATATACTCACCGGCCTCCACCTCCATTTTAAACTTAGCATATTCAATATTAGCTTCTTTTTTTGTTCGACATTGGACAGTCTTAGTTCGACGTATATATTTACCCTTAGCGTCAAGACCAGCATTTACAGTTAAAAACCAAGAATGTTCACCGCGTTTTTGAATATTGGCCATATCGTAATCTCTCCAATACTTATAAGTGATAGTATAAGTATGTCCATATGTAGAAAGAAAGAGACCAAGCTATAGTATCAATTACTATAGGAGCGCTTATATTTTTTTATATATTTATGCAGTAAGCATTATCGCTGGCAGCGATGAGGTCAGGGGTTCGATCCTCCTAGGCTCCACCAAACTTAAAATGATGAAAACCCTTGCGTAGCAAGGGTTTTTTTGTTTTTATTTTTGGATCAACTTCAATTAGCTTTCACCATTTATTGGTGATGGGGACGAAGTTGGGGACGAATATTTCTTTGATTGTTTGGTGAGGATATATGATCAACTTGAGTATGCACTTGAAATAAATAGTGGAGTAATTAATTGAATGAAATAGCCTAATATTATTAATTCAAAATGATGTCAGACACCGTGTTTGATTGGCGCATTTATTGACTAACCAATCAGCTAAAAATGTCGCTGTCTGCGTCCCGAGAAAAGGGGAGAAAATATTCAACTCATCTTCAGTTTCATCCAACCACTCTTTAAAACGATCCATCAAGTCATTCGAAATCAAGCTTACAGGCATTTGTTACCCTTCTATAGTTACAATGTTACATAATCAACTGAGAACTTAGCGGCATTACCTCTAATAGTAATATAATTATTCCATATGTATAAACGCCACTTTTCATCACTGGAATAGTTTAGGGTTTTCGCGTTGAATAATAAATTACGTAGCTCATTGAAATCAACAAAGTAAATTTTGTTCTCTTCCAACCTCACTGCTAAAATCGCTATGTCAGCCTCAATTAATAATTCCACTTGCTTTGTGGTTAGATCAAACCAACCATGTCCTTTTACATGGAGCTTCGACTCGGGACTGCATAAGACCAACTTCTTCCCATTACTTACCCCATGAAACATGATTTTCTTCCGTGTTATACTAAATAAAGAGCAGTTATACTTTTTCGCAACCCTATTTATTACTGTCTGGATATTTGGAATTTGCAACTTCATACCCCCTTTTCTAGGACTTACCTTTATCCTAGCACAATGGGGCGTAGCCTTTACTTAGCAAATTGTTGGCTAAACACCGTCATTAATCATCCATGTTTAAACAGTGGTTCAAAGCGAAAGAGAAGGAGCGACCCTATATAGCAGATCGACCCTAAAAAAGATAAAATTGAAGACTTTGCTTAATCATTTGAGAATCTGCCAGTAATCAGAGCGAATACACCTCTAAGATATAATAGGAGCTTGTGTTATAAAGATCTTATATACTGGATTGCTGTTTGAAAATCATTTATTATCTCTTCTGTCTTATTTCGATCAGGTTTAACATTTGAATGAGCTATCTTATGGCGATAGTCTTTTCTATGTTGGTTTATTACAGCCCACAGGGTCGAATTATCATTCACAAATGATGCGCCGGTATACCTGCTAAGAAACACATCGCATCTTTGTCTGAAGTTTGTTTCGGTTTTAGCCAATTCAGTATCAATATCGGCAGGAGACATCCCTAAGGTAGTCATTTTCTCAATCAATTTTTTCTCAACCACAATTTCTAGTGCAGCTGAACTTTCAATTACTGCGGATCGATATTCTAATCTATACCATAAACTTCTTGCTACTATAATCAGTTCGTCTTCAACAGTTATTTCTGCGTTACTCTTCAATCTTTCTTTCAAGTCAACTAATTCATCTTGTCTAATATCAGGATACTTTTTCTTGCTCGGCACAAGACTAGGTACTAACGCTGCGAAAGTGATACTATCATAAAATCTATCGTTAACATAATCCTGAATTAATGTTCCTTCCAGAATATTAGCATCGAGTTGGTGAACCCAAAAATGTCCACGTAAATTAGAATAATGCTTTACCAGTGAGTTAAGAGCTTCGTAGAATGCGTAGACATTATGTAGGTGTGAGAAACGATCTGCTACCAGTATCTTTTCTTTTGTTTCTCTCAGTTGTTCATGCGTCAAACTTACAAGTTTAGCAATCGCTTTTATATGCAAATCATTAGTATCCATGTATTCGGATTTATTCCTAACCATGTCTGATTTTATTTTTTCTAAGCACTGATCCTCAGTTACCCTTTCTAAATCATCACTGGATATTGAATATTCCTCCTTAAACGAGCATGCAACAAAGGATTTGCAATTACTGAATGCGTAATTAGAAATCCCATCCCTTTGTATAATTTCCTGCAGAGTTTCTTTGTCCCCTACAAAAAGAGATTTGCCAGAGTACTCGGCAAATTTTGCAGTATTTAGATAATACCATTCAGAATTGAGGGAAATCTTCACTAATCCTGACGAAGTACCGATTTCATATTCGCCATCAGGAAGTTCTAACATAAAAGGTAATTCATTTGTTAACGTAGCTCGTAATTCCATATTGGAAATACCCCTTTCGTAATTAATAATAGTTGTCGTCACTTTATGAATATGAAAATTACTTTGTCCATCGTCAATGGTTGATCTTCCTCGTATATTGTTACCTTATCCTTCAAATCATGCGGTAAATTCTTGATTAAGTGTTGCGCGGCGGGTAAAGTATGGTCTCCAAAATCATGGATTGCTAAAAATTTGAAAGCTTGAGTGAGGTCAATCGACCTCACTTTGGATTTGCCCTCAAGCAGACCCCGAATATCCTTTTTGATACCCTCTTTCTGTTGAGAAACATACTTGTAACCATTGTTGATCGGTTTGTTACATTTGATCTCGGCTACAATACTGATGTCACCATTTACCATAAGGTCGTAGCCGTTATCGTTTGGCTTGGTTCCGAGAACCTCATTCAAATAAAGTTGATAATTCTCCTTTACGGAAGGGAAAAGGTCGCTTATCCAGTCAAGAAAGAGAATCGTGGTCTTGTAGGTGAGGATGTTATTAATGTCTTTTAAGGCGGTCTTGATGTCCTAAAAGTCTTTAACCGTCAGCCTGGAATAGTAGTCTTCGGTACTGCCTGTTATTTTGTCAGTGATGAATCGGTTGAATCGAGCTTTCAACTCAGACTCGCAGTCATACTGTTTGCTCATGATACCCCTCCACCCTTACTTTAAATGTAGACCACACCTCGAAAATCCATAGGCGTTCCATAAAGTATCCATTAACGGTCTGACCAACTCTGGAATAATTACCGAATCCGTATCCTCGATAAAGATCTCAGGGAAAATCATCTTATCGAATTCAAAAGGGACTACATCATGTGATGCGTAAAAGCCATCAATATCCTTGACTACTAATCCGTTCACGCCATAGAAGGAAAGAAAAATATATATAGGCTCTTTAAGCCCAAGATGACGATAGTTTTGAAAGGAGAACACAAAGACCCGTTTTAATTTTTCATACAGGTCTGAACCATATGTTTCGTTGCCTCTAAGCATTCTCGAGGAAGCATGCTCAACCATACCATTTCTAAAAAGTTGGAATTTGCTGTTTTTCTCATGAGATTCTGAGTATACCCCTAGCACATTTATACGGCGGTTCTCACCACCTGTGCCGATGGGTTCTGTTCTTAGGTTATTGAGTACGCCCGACAATTCGACAACATTGGGATTATCAAAAGCAGACACAGGAACAAAGTGGAGTAACAAGAATGGTGATCGATCAAAATTCTCTACATGACTTAGAACTCGTTCGTTATGGAACACTGCATACTTCGCGGCAAAATCGCTACTACCCAAAAACATTTGGCGAAGTTGCTGGACATCTAGCTCATATTTACCGTTTGACTGTCTAGCATAGAATTTAGAATTCTGCTTCACCCGATGAGGTCTTAGCCAACTTCTTTTTGTACGAACGACAATAACGTACCTGGATTCGACTACCTGAACAAACTCTATTTCGATATTGGTAAGTCTCGGCTCTATGCCGTTGCGGAAGATATCTAGGAGTCTCAATTTTTCCTTGTCTACGTCAGTGCATTCAACCCCGAGTATGGTACAGGGGACACCTTCTTTTTCTTCGATACCAATTAATAGATCTCCACCTTGGGTATTAGCGAAAGAGGTTACCGATCCACATAATTGCTCTGGTCGAATCAGTTCGCGTTTATAATCGATCAACTGACCTTCCATAACAGGAATGTCGCCCATCAGCGACTTAAGATCATCAAGAGTGATCTGCTCAATAGGTTTATGGAATAACGACAAAGCGAAACACCCCTACCTGATAGAATTAAGTCAATTATATAAGAGATATTCAATCTCTGTAAGTAATTGGGTATTGCTACTATGTGTTGTGATCGATGATTGTGAAAACGATGGTACCGGCTTCATATCTGCATTTGCCGGTACTCAATAAGCATCTGATTCAATACCGTGCCTGTCTTTAGACGTGACAAAAAATACTCCCGCTGGCGCTCTGTCTCTACTTCTATCGTCCAAAAATTATCCTTTAGTGAGTTTAAATTGTATAAAAAGACTTCCTTGTTGCGATAGATATACCCCATGAATGCATCTTTTTCCAACTCAGTTTCAAACAAAAGAACGACCTCAAAGAAGCGACTTCGAACATGTTCTTCTTCATAATTTTCTTCGTTATAGATAAACTCATGTAGTTTGTACTTTGGGCTGTCCTTTGTAAAATACTTCATTGCATAGTCGGGATTCATCTTGACCTCGCCAAAGAAGAAGTAATCCCATTCAGGAGTAGGTGTGAGATACCTACCTCCGTCAAGCAATACGACCTGGCAATTAAACAACTGTGTACCGTAATATTTAATAGTTAGCATGCGATATGATGGTGATGAGTCCTCCATCACATAGGCATAGAACTCAGCTCCACGTGGACCAAATTCATTATCTTTATCGATAATAATAGTAAATTCTGGATTGAAGATGTTGTAGTAGGTATCATCATCTCGTTTCCATTCGTCCTTGTTCTCCAGTCGTTTAATGATCTGCTCGAAAGGGGAACGGGTTAGTAAAAAGCGTTTCTTCCAGAGGTATTCGATGTTGTTGATGTCCGCGCTCTTATCTATGTCGGTATTGGTATCACCTACGCGAGTGTAAATATGATTGGAGCGGACTGTTTTGTTACCATCAGAATATCGGTCAGTCAAGAAATATGGTGTGTCAGTGCTGTTCTTGACGATCAGAATATCAACCTCATGATCAGCCAGTATTAATGTCCGCATCTCAACCCGTGGTCGAATGCCGGAAACGAATTTCTGGGGTTTCAAGAAGTCGATAATCATTTGCTGATTTTTTCGATTCTCGTCATTCTTAACCCCAACTATCTCGCAGGTCTTGTCTGTGATACCAAAGATGATGTAGGCATCCCGATCAACTCGGTTGTTTGCCATACAGATGATATCGTGAAGTAGGTCGGCTTTATTGGTATGATGCTGCTGCTTGAAGTCCCAGTAGTCATCTTCCCGTTGTGACAGGATTAATTCCTTTATTTCGTTTTTTAATTCGATATCCCGCAAGTACTATCACCAGTCCTTTACTAACATGGTACGATTACTCTGTGAGTTACAATATTCTACAATCTTTTCTTAGAGTCCTGCATATTACTCGCATACCAGCTCTTCTTGCCTAAAAATTAGTGAATAATGAATCTTGCTTTATTCGCGCAACTATGTTAAATCAAAGTGAGTGTCAATGTATGCGTAAAATAGCCCTCATCTTGATATCAAGGTGGGGGCTGTTTGAGGTTTACCTTTGATTACATAAACAATAGGTTGATTTTCCGATTTTTTTACACACTTTCCGCTTTTATGAACAATTGTAACTACTTACATGGTACAATTATACTATGTCAGTGAGTTATTTCTTTTAGAAAAGAGGAAGCTGTATTAACTATATTCTTGCACAATTCCGTATTCTTGCTTATTTAATTAAGAGCCCATTTAGTCGTTCACTAGAGCAAGTCGCTCTGAGTACAGCTGTGTGGATAGTAATAATGCTCGCTTTATGGAGATTTTTTTCTTTTAATGCCCCATTTATTGAAATAGTATACATAATGGTCATTATTAATATTGTCTATTTTACAAGAGTGATCTATTGGATTTTATTTAAAGCAAATAAGTTGAAAATCTATGGTTACCTTCGATTTGATAATGTTATAGAAATGCATATTG
The DNA here is from genome assembly GCF_052115165.1 of Paenibacillus sp. 2TAB23. Classification (NCBI taxonomy): domain Bacteria; kingdom Bacillati; phylum Bacillota; class Bacilli; order Caryophanales; family Paenibacillaceae; genus Paenibacillus; species Paenibacillus sp. 2TAB23. The sequence continues at coordinate 48,910 of NZ_JBFRGD010000022.1, read as the reverse complement.
GTGCGCCTAAGTCTAAGCGGGAATTTAATAGTAAAATGAGACGAACCATCAAGCATGCAATTAAAGAAGGCTATATCATTGAGTTTACTTCGGGAATGATGACTGTTGGAGAGGTCATCCGTAAATACGGAGACGCAGTTATTCAAATAGGTACACCTTCCTTTATATCACGGATTTTCACAGTTGTGCTAACCATGAGCTTCGTGGACAAGAACACAAATTATTCTTATGAATATCCAATTAGAGTGAAAATTGATCCTTCTAAACTTCGACATAGTAGAAGAAGAAAAGAATCTGTACAAATTGAACAAATGTATGGTATTCGACTGTAATAATTGATTAATAGTAGAAAGCTACTACTTAATACATAAATCTACAATCCCTATGTGGCGTTAGGAAATACTTTGTATAACAGAAAAGCATGATCGTTCCTAAGGTGACATGGAATTCGTTGATTACAAAGTAGTGAGAAGCTCAATGCATAGACTATATTAATTAATACTGGCAGGATAAAAAAATTATCATTGCAATAAACATTCGGTTTCTATCCCAAGATAATTCTTTCAGTCAATGAGGTGTCTAAAGGCAATTTTTTTCGCTTAAAGCAGCAGGACTAAAGAGTAAATGCTGTTCTATATAAGAATTATTTTCTATATTCAGCACAATCAACTCAAGAATAAGTCGCCGTACTAAAAACAATGTTTGATTGAAGAGAAGGTTAGAATCAGGATAACAAGCGGTTATTATTTGTCCGAATGATACTTTTAGTGGAATAAGTGAAAAAGATAGATGATAGAAAGTGGAGGAGAGGAAAATGAAAATTACTTCAATCGATATCTGTAAGTTTAGAAATTTTGAAGATATCAAATTAGATTTAACAAATAAAAACGTAGTGTTTGGTTTAAATGACATTGGTAAGACGAATTTTTTATGCGCATTAAGATTTTTACTTGATAGAGATTTTAGGAGAAACGGCTTTGTAGATTCTGATTATTATAACAAAAGAACAGAAACCGAAATATCAATTACATTGGAAGTCAACATTGAAGATGAGACTGATTCAGACAACAAAAAAATTTATTCTTGCATGAAAGGAGCGATTTCTTCTAGTGCTAAAGTAGTTTATTTTCAATTGAAATCTACATATAACTTAGAAACTTTACGAGGAGAGCCAAGGATGTATTGGGGCTCGGAAATAAATGATCTAGAGGAGATACCAAGTAATCAGTCGTACTTTGCAATTGATAAACTCTTTAACGTAGTATATATCGATTCTGCTATAAAGCTAGATAACGAGTTTAAGAGATATACAAAAGAAATACTCAGAGCAGATTCTAGTTTCAGTGATAAAGAACGTAACCAGATAAAAAAACAGATTATTAAGTTAAACGACAGTATTGGAAATTTAAAAAACATAAAAAAGTTTGAAAAAGAGCTTGTAGCTGAATATAAAAAGTATAGAAATGAAAAAAATCTTGATATATCCATACGATCTGAGATTGAACTAAGTAATTTACATTCTAAATTAACACCATATATTTTAAGTGAGGACGCAGAAACTTATCCGACTAGTGGTGATGGCAGAAAGAAGATATTAGCATATACATTATTAACTTTGGAAAACCGTAGATTGGAAGAAAAAAAGATTAATATTTTTTTAATAGAGGAATTAGAAAATCACTTACACAGGTCGATGCAAATAGCATTATCGTATCAGTTATTTAATGATCAACTATTTAAGTATTTATTTATGACAACACATTCATCATTAATCGTTAGCCAGATGGATGATGTGAATTTAATAAAGTTGTTTAAAGACGATAAAGTCATAGGTAAATCGTATACTTACACTGTTCCAAAAGAGTATAAAATGTTGAAGCACAAACTTAATCAAAACTTATCTGAAGCCATTTATGCAGATGTAGTTTTATTAGTTGAAGGACCTTCTGAAAAAATCTTATTCGAACGAATATTAAAAGAAAAACTTGAGAAGTTTGAAAGTTACGGGGGATATATATTAGAGGTTGATGGAATAAATTTTAGTGAATATGTTAAGGTGCTATCTCCACTAGGAGTGAAACTAATCATTAAAACTGATAACGATCTAAAGCTAAATAAAAATAAAAAAGAATGCAATCTATTGGGCCTAAATAGATGTCTCGAAGTTACTGGAGGCGCCAAAAAACCCAATATAATAAATATAGATGTTGCAGAATATAAGTCTAATTTGTCATATAAGAAATCAATACAAGTAAACATTTATGAAAATGTGTATTCCTCAGATATTGATAACTTAAGGTCTCAGAATATCTATTTATCAAAAATAGATTTAGAAAATGATTTATTTGAGGTTATACCCACTCCTATGAGAAATTTGGTTAAGACTAATAACAGTTCATTGGAGCCAATAGAGTATCTCCAAAGTGCGAAATTAATAAACATGATAGATTTGTGTACTAAATTATCAGCTGCAAATTGCAAAACGATATATAATAGTCAATTATTCTTTTGTTTAAGGGAGTTTGTTGAATCATGCTCCCAATAGATAACGATATTAGAAGTCAAATTCTTAATAGTACTGGTAATGTAGTAATAAGCGCGAGTGCTGGGACAGGTAAAACCTACACAACAGTAAAGAGAATAGTATTGGATATTTCTCAAACTACAAATTATCAAACTTATGCTGCTGTTACTTTTACAAGAAAAGCAGCAAAAGAAATCAGAGAGCGTTTGGGACCTAATATTGGAGATGGCTACATTGGGACAAATGATAACTTTGTACTTACGGAAATAATTCAGCCATTTATAAAAGATGTATATGGTATCGAGTACAGAAAAGAGATTAAACAAGATTTCACAGTAGTCAATTCGATTAATAACTTTCAAACGGGTCTTGAAAGAATAAAAGAGAGTGGGTTTCTATGTAAGTATAGAAACAGGTATAAAAATTTTGCATTTCAGCTAGCCCTAGATATTCTTAAAAAATCGGATTCTGCAAAACGGTACTTTAAATCTAAATATTTCAGAATATACATTGATGAATATCAAGATTGTGATGTAGATATGCACAATTTATTTCTGTATATATGCGAATCGCTACAGATTCCGTTATTCATAGTAGGTGACATTAAACAATCTATATATGGATGGCGAGGAGCATATAGTGATGGGTTTAAAAAACTAATTTCAGATCAAAATTTTAATACGTTTAATTTATGGCACAACTTTAGGTCAAATACGGTAATACAAAATTACTCTAATATCTTTATGAACGAAGTTAGAGAGAATTACCAAACAGTTGATTTTAGGGATGAGGTAGTTTCATGTATCTTTAGTAGTGAATTAGAAGCAGTACAATATCTTTCAAGTTGGATTGATTCAAAGATGAATTGTTCCTTTCTTCATTTTAGAAGAGATGCTGCTGAACAATGGAGTGAATTATTGGTGGATAGTGGTCAAAATTTTATTTACATACCCGCCTCACCATTAGATGTAAATGAATTAGAAAGTGAGCATATTTGGATTGCTAGATTAGTTGCTTATTATCTATTAGAAGATAGATATAACGAGTATGATGTATATGCTGAAATTCCCTTTCCAGAAGCATATGAGTTCAGGAAAATTCGTACTTTGCTTGAATCAATTAGATCCAACTTAAATAACTTAGACGCATTTCGTACTGAGTGTTGTAAACTGTATAGTTATTTGGGTTATCCAACTGAAAATGAAGTGCTAATCAATGAAATTCACATCTTATTCTCTACAGCCAATAACTCTAAGTTCAAACCAACATATAATCAAAAGAAATATCAGTTTACTTCTGGGACAATTCATTCTTCTAAAGGACTTGAATATGATCAAGTTATAATAATGGGGAATGATTATAATCTAAATAATGATAACGATAGGTATTTACATTATGTGGCTGTGTCCCGCCCTAAATGTAGGCTATTGATTTTAGTTTTTGATGATGCAAGGGGAAAAGGATATATACAAGAGATTGGTCGTGTAATTGATCAGACTAATACACAGTTAGGAATAAATATTAAGAAAGAAAACATAATTAAAACAGAATATGTACAAACAGTTTTAAATTAATTTTGGTCTCTATAATATAAAATAAAGATACGACTAAAAAATCAGTCGTATCTTTTTATGTTAGGAAGGGAATCAAACTTATCTCCTATAATTTAAAAGTGTATTAAAAGTATTTGCAGCTGCCTGATCAGCACTCTGAAGAGCATGGCAGTAAATGTTCATTGTAGTCCGAATGTCGGCATGACCAAGGCGACTTGAGATGATTTTAGCGTGTATGCCTTGATTGATAAGCAGAGTAGCTGAAGTGTGGCGTAAATCATGAAATCGAATGGTCTTCTGATCATGACGCTTAAGAAAACGTGAAAGCCATTTTCCTGGTGCAGTGTGATAGAAAGGTTTACCTGTCTCTGAAAAGAATACAAAGAACTTATCTCCTCTTTGACGAGAATCACCTAACTGCTGGATTTGTTGCATCGAAGTTTCATAATAATGCTTTAGATCTTTAATTAAACTATCCGGGATGGTGACTTTACGATTAGGATTTTTAGTTTTTGGTTCTTTGATTATTGTTTTTCCTTTGCTGTAACTAAGCGACTGCACTACATTGATGATGGACGAGTCAAGATCGATATGTCTCCATTCTAAGGCGAGTAGTTCGCCTCTACGAAGTCCGGTGGTCAAAACAAGAGTTATCATAATCCTTCAATGAGGTGCTTCATTCTCCAGGGCCTTAAAGAGTTTTGATGCCTCGTATTCACTGTATACTTCTGATTCACGATCAACAATTTTTGGACGTTTGACTGTAGCTACAGGATTGTTAGAGATCAATTGCCACTCTACTGCTCTTTCAAATACGTCCTTCAAGATCCGATGAATGAAGCGAGTAGTTGTGGTAGATAAACCGCCTTTTTTCCCATCTTTACGTGCCCCGTCACGAGTAAGTGAATCAAGAAAGCTAAGAATATGCATAGGCTTAATATCTGCTATTTTCATATTTTGAAAAGTCGGCATTATATGGTTCTTGAGTAGATGATCATAATTTTCTAACGTTTTTAATTCTAAATGCTTTTCTCCATACATTTCACGCCATTTTCCTAAAAAGGAATGGAATGTTATCTTCTCAAGTGTTAGGTGTTGTCCTTTCTCAACATCTGACTGAAATTTAATGAGGTGCTTTTCGGCTTCTCGAATCCCCGATACAGTAATGGTTTTAGATCTCTTTACTCGTTTTCCAAATTCGTTATATCCAGCTTCTACGACAAGTCTACTCTTCGTTCAATACTAGCCATAGTTACCACTAATCTACTTTAGGATTTTTATACATTGATTTTCTTTAATTTTTAATTTGCTCATTAGTATCCAGCAACTTTGAAAGTTCAATGAGTGGGGGAACATACCTCAGTGTAGTTCCAACATTTTTATGTCGAAGTTGGTTTTGAATATCTACGATATGCATCCCACCTACTTGCATTAAGTATGCTGCTGTTCTTCGTAAATCATGTGGACGAATTTTCCTAGTTAGGCCGGCCTCAATCGTCAATTCTGATAACAAGAATCTTACTTTTTGAACAGACATGATTTTACCAGACTGATGAAATAAAAATTCATTGCCTTGATCAGCATATTCAACATATTGTGGATGTCTAATGTATCTCTCTAGTTCTGAGGCGAGGTCTTCTGGGATTGCAACTGATCGTTTTTCAGTTTTGTGGCCTTCGAATATGTTTACAAGTTTAGTTTCAATATTAAGCCGCTTTCGTCGAAGAAAACGAACCTCTGAGAGACGGAGTCCTGTAATTAACATAAACCATAAAAACACGAAATCTTGTCGGAAAAACGGATCTCGCAATAACGCAGCCTTAAGAAGCGAAATACACTCTTCCATAGACAATGAAGTGTTTTGAAGTGGGCTTTCAAATTTCGGTCTAGGATAACCATGCATTGGACTATGTTGAATCAAGTCTACGTCTTCTAAAAATTGAAAGAAATGTTTAAGCGAAGTGATTGTAGTAGCTATTACTCTATCTGTTGTTTTTACGGTAATTCTTAGATATTGAATAAAACGATCAATTGTATGTCGCTGTATTGGGACAAATCGTTCGGGATAATCACGACTTGCATGAAATTTATCGAAGTCTAGAGATCCTTCAAATCCTTCGTAAATTAGGAACTTCTCAAATTTGTTCAATGCCGCAATGTATGTCGATTTTGTGCTTTTCCTCAACCTAAAATTATCACTCCAAATTTGATAATATTTCGATTGAAGTAGAATGCTCACTTGAAACACCTCTTATCTTAAAATAGATCGCTAACTTTTAACTGCGCGAATGGATGTTTGTTAATTGCTTTAACTAACTCACTATCAAATATTTTTAAGTATTTTTCTGTAGAACTAACCCATGTATGTCCCATCAAGTCTTTAATTGTATAAATTTTCACTCCGGATTCTAACAAGTAAAGCGCGAAAGAATGACGGAGGGAATGAATAGAGTTCTGGTAAGGTCTTTTATCTGAATCAGGGATAGATTTTATCTCTCTTATTAAAGATGAAAACATCTTCTGAACGGTACTTGCATGAAGCGGAGATATCCCTTTATCATCAGAAAAAACATATCTATCCGAATAATCCTTAGTTTCCTTTATGCCCTGATACCGGAAATTGATGTAAGCATTTAATACTTCTAATGCAGATATAGTTATTTTATTCGGTTGCTTTAATCCTTTTTTTCCTTTTCTACGTACCATTATTTCTTGTCTTGAAGTAACAATATCACTAACTTGTAATTTGATCATTTCATCTAGTCGAATACCTGAACCGAGAAATGTCCACAGAATTGTGAAATTTCGATGTGCTTCACGACCAAGTCTGACATTGATGAGAATTTCATCAATTTGCTCCTTGGTGAAAGCTTTAGGCTCGCTATTACGATCATTTTCTATAGTGAGAGCGCGCTTCAGTTTTCCGATATCACGATTAAGAAAATAAGAAAAAACCTCTGTAAGAAAACTGCTTAAAAAAGATTTTTTCTTATTTTGCGTATTAAGACTTCTGGCTTGTGCACAGTAGTTAATCAGTAGAACACTTGAATTGATGTCATTAAGAGATGGAAAACCATTATTTAGAGGCTTACAGTGCTGGGCAAACAAATTCATTTCATATCTGTATGTTTGTTGTGATGAAGTTGCCAAGCTTAGATAAGCATCACTTGAAACATAATGGTTAATGGCATCATCTAATGGAATCTCTTCAAGACGCTTTGTTATTTCATTTTCTTTGGGAGGCAGAAGGGAGAGCAACATACGATTAAATGCATCTGCTCCATACTGGTCTGCAAGCTGTAAAAGAGATTGTTCCAGCTCTACTTCCTTTTTAACTGCATCATCAAATAAAGGCATCCTTATAACCTCACTTGTATTTCAATAGATTGATTTGATCGATTAAGTATTGATCATGTTGTCTTACATGAACATACAATCCGACAGTATTGACCATTTGAACACGAGCAATTTCCTTTAACTTTTGGGGTAAAACGTTGTTCATTGCGTGTCGGGTAATAAACATGTGTCGAAACAAATGAACACCACCAGGGAATGACCAGCCGGCAATCATGGTGTAAAGTTTATAGCAATGATACAAGCGGTCCCCAATCGAACGATGGTTTTCTCCTAGTAGATATTTTTGTGTAATTTGCTTGGATTGATACTCTTGAAGGAGCTCAAAAAGCTGTCCATTCAAGTAAAGTATATGGCTTTTTTTTCCTTTGCTATGAACAACAATCCTTCGTGTTCCCATGTTAATGTCTGACCATTTTATTTTCGATACTTCCGAAAGTCGTAGGCCGAGATCATACATAAATCGATATCCAATTTGTTCATGTAAGGGATTAGCCGCGTATTGTTCTACTACATTGAAAAAAGTTTCCACTTCTTGCTCAGTTGGCAGTTCACGATGGTGATAGCGCGGTGCTTTAATAGATCGGAAACGTCGAAGTGGAGGTTCAAATCCAAAACGATCTTTTAGATAGTGGTAAAAGGATCGAATGGAGTAGATCATGTGAGTAAATGTTATGGGACTGCATATGCCTTGTTTAACAAGTTTCAGTTTATATGAGCGATAGGCTAGCAGATGTTCATTTTGAATTTGGAATATCGAAACGACTTCTGAAGAAATTGACGAAAATACGCTAATGTTAGAACAGAGCCATTCTAATAGTTGTTGAACATGAGAAATTGAATTACGAATGTGCTTGGCAACGAAGCCTTTCGTCTCGAGATGTATTTTGTAATCTTGAACACGAGGGTGTAATTTAACCAGAATATTTGGTGATTTCTTTATAGCAATATCAATATCCAAAAAACCAGCTTCTTTAGATTTTTGGGAAAGAAATCGAAGAAGAGCCAATGTTAATGAATTTTTGTCCCAGTTGTTCATACAATGTTGCAGAGTTAATGGATCAACTAAATGCTTATTTTTAATTTGATCAGACGGAATACTGTGGAATTTTGCAATGTGAGTCAGGAGACTGGATACATGTTCATATTTTTTCAAAAAGCTAAAAGGGTCAATTTTGGTGCTTCTTTTCAAATATTCACGTAAAAGGCTACTTGGAACATCACGTTCAACTCGGTTGGTCCAAATCCATTGATTAATACCCATCGGGCCTAGGTAGGGGGCGGTCGGGGTGTTTTGGCCTTCATGTATTGATTGATGTGCATAGAGCATTTTTTCCACCTTCTCACGTGTGACTTTTTTAATATCATGATCGTCACTAAGAACAGGAAAAATACTCTGGAACTGGAGAATCTTTTCGGCAGAAGAAAAATTCTGCCGAAAAGATTCTTGGGTTTCTGTATGGCTGCTAACTTGTAGATGTTTTTTTGAAGTGTAATCGTGGAAGTCCATGTTAATTCCTCCATTCATAATTGAATGGTATTAGCATGGACATGAATAACAAGGGGAAAGAAATCTTAACTGTGAGTAAAGTGACTGGTTACAATACATGGAGCTCAGTTTTATCTCTATACTTTAACTCATGAATCATTCCTGGATACGAAAACAATGATTCATTTTTAGGGAAAATCAATCGAAATACGCGATTGTAATTTGGCTTGAATGGCCGGAAAGTCTTTAGTATGTACTTCGCTTGAGGGAAGCGAGATGCAACTGCGTCTCGAAGGACATGATCCACCAAAGGATCGTAAGCGAGATGAAATTCTAAATAATCTAGTTCAGGGTAGGTAGTTACCCATCGCCCTGCTATAGCATCGGTTTCTTGGTGAAACAATACTTGTGGATTCAAAATCTTAAATCCGCTTATACTTCTTGTTTTTTCCCGTTCTTTATTAATTTCTTTTATATCGACTTGCTTTAAAAGACCTGGATAGAAATACTCCGGTGATGATTTAAATGAATCAAAGTCCGGCGTTTTCATGTTGATAAGCTGCCAAGGTTGATCAAGAAGCACACTTATAAGAAATGGCTTTGGATATTTAGGCATCTTATCTTCGTTAAAAAATCTGCTGACCGCTGCTTCAGATATTCCTAATTCAATGGCGATATCATTTTGCTTAATATTATAGGTAGCGGCACATAAAGCTCTACGAAAGTAAAGATTGGGGTCATTCATTAATGTTTCCCATCTGACTAACGAGCTTTGCATGATAAGAAGTTCATAATATGGAAGGCTTAATATATCTTCTCTGGCCTCGGCCAAGATGTGTCTGTTGGAGTGAGGGCTTTGCATCAACTTTAAATATTTTTTATAGACATCGTGAACTGCTGTACGATTCGTTTTATAGTTATTTTGATTGAATTCCATTTCTCATCACCATTAAGTATAATATCGCGTAAATGAAGGTCACTTTGAAATCTTTACTTCGAGTTAAGTGTTGCAAGTCAATGACTTGGAGTGGTGAAACTAAAGTTAAAGGCTGATGTACCGATACTCGAATAGAAAACGAAAGATTAAGATATAAAAGAGAGATTACTGTTCCTTACACTTCTTAGACAAAACCTGAAATTATATCAATACAAGTTGGGACTTGTTTTCTTGAAGATCAGATTACCATGAGGTGAATGTTATGGGAGAATATGAATTATTACGAATTCAATTGCTGAAAACATTATTGCAAATGGAAGAAACACTGCTAACAGATATCAATAAGGAAAACATTCAATCTAACGTTACTGCTGAATTCAGAGATGATAATGTAGCTTTTCAAAAAGATAATATTCAGGTGAAAGCGGTACTTTCTGTACAGGAGTTATCTGAATATCTTGGCGTCTCAACTGACTGTATATATACAATGGTACGTGAAAATCAAATTCCATTTCTAAGGATCCGAAGAAGAATATTATTTTACAGAGAATCGATCAATTCATGGATTCACACTACCCCCAAAAAACCTATGTAACTTAACGTACAGTCAAAGAGAGATGTTATCTTTAATCTGCTCTAGATTAAAAATGAACTTAAGGAAATCAATCCATGATAACTGGTAATTATTGCTCATATGGGAAAGACGAAAGTGATTAACAATCAATTATCCCAAAATACTTGTTACATTTTCCTTTCATCGCAGAGATATACACACAAAAAACCACAAAATATCCCTTATAAAGGGACTATTTTGTGGTGGTTGATTTGTTTGGATTAATACAACGGTACAATAAAATTAACATAAAAACTACAGGTAAATTATACCTGCATTCAAGGAGTTACGAGGGAGATATACCCAAGATATTTACTGACGAATATCAGTATCAAAATTTTAATCAAAGAGATAATAAACAATGAAAAGTGATTCATACAGTAATAGAATTGACGGATTATCTTGGTGTATTATACTATGGCTCGGGAAAGACGGAATTCGGTTTTTAGGGTCCGAGTAAAGAGTATGTTCCACTAACAATCTATTGACTCATTCACAGGCAGTACCTATGGTATGGCTGATAGAGTAAGGTGGGTGATGGTATTATTGAGCAAATCCACAAAGAATATTCTATGTCTTAATTACTACATTTGGACAAGCTTTGAGATCTATTGACCGGATCCGACTTTTTGCGATGAACGCTAAAACCTGATCTTTTATGTTATGATATATTTAAGCTTATCCACCGTACAACCTTAGATGGGAGTGGGAATTTTATGATCCAGAGTGGCAATCAATTTCCTATAAATGAAAGATATAAGAATGCGGTTATTACGCTGCGTCATGCATTCTCCATCGAGTTTCTGCGAGGCGGGCGGTAATACTATTCTTTGCAACAGATGTTAGGGCACGTGGATAATGCTTTGAACGAAGCGTTTTGTTAAACTATCGTTAAGGAATAGCTTAACACTGCTCGTCTTTGAAAAGGTTAATTCAGAAGAACTTCAGGAACAGCAAGATATATGTTATTAGACGTTAGTTTCTTTGCATCTTTGTAAATAAAACTGAGCACCTATCCCTCAGCGGAGATGGTGCTCTTTATGTTTAATTGTTAATCTTCTTGATATGAGGTTTTATTCCAATTACTTCAAAGCCAATGATAAACCATGCAGGGGGAACTGCGTGCCTGGACTGAGTGCATGGTACTGCTTTGAAGCAAACTGATGAAACAGAGGACTATGGGGAGGCAGTCTTGAATTATATAGTAAGCAATTAGGGATTACATATTCGTCAATATGATATTAGACATTCTTTTGCACTTACACTTTCTTCGTAATGGAGCGAATATAGCCCTAAATTCTTTAGCGAGGCCCCATAAATCTATCGCCATTTAGATGTATCATGTGGTCAGGATTGTCTGCAACCCAAATTTCAGTTTCCCATGCAATTTGATCAATGAACTTTTTGAAGCCATTTTCAGAACTCATATCCAAGAAAGTAGTTACATAGATAATGCCACAGTTACAGTTTTCCAACATTTTCTTAATCTCGTTCATCCTTTTTACTGATACAGGACCAACGCTTGTGACGGCCTCTACGAAATAAAGCCAATTTTTTTCGGCAACATACAATACAACATCCGGTAATTTATCATGATCAGTGATTCGGACACCCAGTCCTCGAAGTTTCTCTCTGTTCTTGATTAAATCCTTCTTCACAGAGTCACCCACATACAATACATCGGCTCCCTTGGCGAACCGTGGAGCGAAATCTTCAATAATAGCCTTTTGTAGTTGATTATGTTTCCCTGGACTAAATTGAAGTTCTTCACCATTGATTTTTACGGGCATCATCTTCATTTCTCGACGCTGGCTATATTGTTGGATTAATGTTTTGTTATTCTGCCGCCATTTTTTTAACGCTTGTTCCCATTCAACCTTACTGTAAGATTGAATTACTTCCAGAACTTCATCTGTCAAGCGATAGGAATATTTAGGACTATTGGTAGCTCTTTCGTCATCGTCTTCGTTTTTAAAAGCAATCGCACCATCACAAAATTGATGAACTGACTCTTTTCTTATGTCTTCTCGTGAATTTGCCGCATAAATCTTCCCATAGTGTTCAGCCATGAATTTCATCATGTCTACAGTTCGCAAAGAGTTAATGGAAGCATCTGACCAGTTATCTTCTTCTTTCAGTCCTGCTAAAGAAAGCAGTACGTATGCACTTCTAGAATTTTGTTGTGGCTTAGGCATTCCCAATGCCTTTAATATCTCTTTTGCTTCAATTAATTTCCCCATCTTGATACCTCTTCTTTTATAATGCCGCAATTCAAATGACAATGGAGTGCAGAAAATAGAATTTTTATTGTTTCCTAGTGTATCTTACCATGTTCTAGTTTTGTTAATTTCAGTCTTCTCCAAGAAGGATCTTTCAAGGTTAATATCCAATTTATTAGCAAGATCACATATATTCCAAACGATATCGTACATTTCAAGTCCAAGATGTTTTTTAATTTCATCAATGTTATCACGATCTGGATGGTAAGAAATATGTAGTAGTTCCCTAACCATCTCGCCAACTTCGGTAACAAGAAAAAGTGCTCTTTGTTCAATTGTTGACTTATCAAATCCCTTGGCAATACTGAAATCATTAATTTGCTTTTGCAATTCTGATATTTGCATTTTTAATCTTCCTTTATAATTTTTTGTGAGTACGTTAACTCATATTGATTATTATAAAGACAAAGTAAATAGTTTACAAAGAATGCTGATTACAGGGTGAACAGCAATAAGATGCTTGTGAGAAGAGTTAGTTAGTGGAGTTATGACATGATGAAAGGTGCATTTCAGGTGAATATGAGTTCAACAGAGTTTGTAACTAAGATGGAATTGAGTTAGATCATAGGGAATCTTATTCTAAAAATGAACATAATAAAGGTCTTATTCTAGCAATGCCTAGTAATCAAAGACCTTGGGGGCCAAATGTTGATAATATTGAAAATAAACAAGATTTCTTTTTGGGATTTCATCTCGATAAAATCAAACAAGCTGTTTATTTAGTTTTTGCAGAGCTTCTAAAGGATATACAATGCGGAAATCGGTCAAATACTAAGCAAATAGATAGTTTAGATTATAACATTTCAATATTTGAACAGCTTGAGTTGGTCTATGTAGTCTAGATGATTTTGTTAAGAGTGACTCAACTGACAGTATTACTTAGGAACTAAGTAGGGGAAGAAAATACAAGTTTGAGCAAACAGGCTATGCACTTGCTCTCGAATATCTACGCAATTTTGAGGTAAAAGCAATCAAGCCCTATTTGCATGTTAAAGTATTCTTAGTAAAGAATGACTTAATTCTTACAACGGATACCGTCCGAGATAGAAACAGTCAAAAATCGTAGTGCAAATACTTTGGAATTCGAGGTGATATTTAATATGGCTCTACTGTGCTGTTAATTATGTTAATATTTACGGAAGCAACCCAAAATGTCATCTATATGAACTTAAACATAATGTATTATGGGCATGTCCAAACAAGCGGTATAACTTTACGAATGTTCCTTAGAGCAGGATCATTGCTTAGATTTAGGCATTGTAGTATTATTATATTTGTCCGAAAGCATCGGCAAAATCCTCGATGGGGAACACCATCGGGGATTTTTTATTGTATATAGTATGTTGGTTAATTTGTAAAATGATTTAATTTTAGTAAGGCTCGATATTAAAATGAAATTTAAATTTGCGTAAGCAAGAGGTGCAAACATGATGCAAATACTTGAGACTTTAGATAAAGAGCGGATGGCTATTAATCCATTACTCAAGCGTAAATCCGAGCTGGGTCAATTTTTGACTCCATCTAGTGTTGCCAAATTTATGGCATCACTTTTTGATAAACAAACAATGACTAGTCCAAAGATCTTAGACGCCGGAGCAGGAATTGGTGTTTTAACTAGTGCATTTTTAGATCGTCTTGTAACTGAAAAATTGAGTGATACTGCCAATGTCAATGTTGTTGAAATAGATGAGATTTTAAGAACGCGACTCATGTCTTCATTATCTTTATTTGATGGGAAAATAAAACTTAGCAGCCATGTAATTGATGAGGACTTTATAGAATGGGCGACCAATACTCTACATGATGAAAATAGCTTGCTGGGCGCTACAAAAACTCGCTTTACTCATGCAATTTTGAATCCACCATATAAGAAAATTATGAGTTCATCACGTCACCGCAAGCTTTTACGGAGTGTTGGTATTGAAACCGTCAATCTGTATTCTGCATTTGTTGGTCTAGCAATTAATTTAATGGAAGAAAATGGTCAGATTGTTGCGATAATTCCGAGAAGCTTCTGTAACGGACCATATTTCCGTCCCTTTCGTCAACTTCTCTTAGAAAAGACGGCGATAATACACATGCACTTGTTTGACTCGCGGGATAAGGCATTTAAGGACGATGAAGTATTACAAGAAAATGTTATTATGATGCTTGAGCGGGGAAGAGTTCAAGGTGACGTTACAATTTCAACTTCAAAGGATGACAGTTTTAATGATTATGTAGAGAATAGTTATCCTTTTAAGAAAATTGTCCAACCTATGGATTCGGAGGTATTTATTCATATCCCAACCTCAAATGAAGAAAGTTTTATTGAAAAGTATCCGTCTGTTTGTTTTTCGCTTAAAGAAATCGGTGTGGAAGTTTCTACGGGGCCGGTTGTTGATTTCCGAGTAAAAAGTTACTTGAGGGATATGCCTGAAGAAGGTACAGTACCTTTATTTTATCCTAACCACTTTGTTGGAACCCACACGGAATACCCAAAGATTATGAAAAAGTCAAATGCAATAGTAAGAGACGATGCTATTGAAAAGTGGTTATATCCTAATGGATATTATACCGTTGTAAAACGGTTCTCGTCGAAAGAGGAAAAGCGCCGAATCGTAGCTGGGGTTTTAAGCCCTCAAAGTGTTGATTATCCCGTAGTTGGCTTCGAAAACGGATTGAATGTTCTCCATTTTCAAAAGAAAGGTATTCAGGCAGATTTGGCTTTCGGTCTGTATGCATATCTGAACTCTACCGCTGTCGACAAATACTTCAGGGTATTTAATGGTCATACACAGGTGAATGCAACTGATCTTAGAACCATGAAGTTTCCTAGTCGTGAAAAACTTGAAAAACTTGGTAGATGGGTTATGTCCTACTCTGGTAAAATAGAGCAAGAGGAACTCAATCAAAAGTTGGAGGATATTTTATGACAGAGGGCACCCATCCTAATATTGAAGAGGCATTAGATATACTTAAAGCCCTTGGCTTACCTAGAGCACAGCTTAATGAACGATCTGCTCTTTGCTTATTAGCAATATTGAATATTGCACCTGGTGATACATGGAAAGATGCAGAGAATCCATTAATCGGCATTACTCCGATGATGGACTTCAGTCGGACGAATTACGGCAAAGAGTATGCTCCCAATACTCGAGAAACATTTAGACGCCAAACGATGCATCAATTTATCGATGCGGGTATTTCTTTATATAACCCTGACAAGCCAACCAGAGCAGTCAATAGTCCAAAAGCCGTTTATCAAATTGAACCTGAGGCATTAAAGTTAGTAAGGAAGTTTGGTACTCATGAATGGGGTGCTTCTTTAGGAGCATATCTTGCGACTAGACAAACGCTTGTGGAACGGTATGCCAAAGAACGCGAACAAAACAGACTACCTGTACAGGCAGCTCCTGGAAAGCAAATTATGTTGAGTCAAGGTGAGCATAGTGAGTTAATAAAAGCAATCATTGAAGATTTTGCCGCGCGTTATGTACCAGGGGGTATTCTGATATATGCTGGGGATACTGGTGGGAAATATTTCGATGAAGATTTGTTAAGTAAACTTGGAGTTACGCTTGACTCCCATGGAAAGATGCCAGATGTCGTCATTTATTATCCTGAGAAGGACTGGTTGTTACTGGTCGAATCAGTAACAAGTCACGGACCTGTTGATGGAAAACGACATGATGAGCTAGCAAAGTTATTTGAAAGTTCTTCAGCAGGGATTGTATATGTTACAGCCTTTCCAAACAGATCTGTTATGGCAAGATATCTGAGTGTCATTGCATGGGAAACCGAAGTATGGGTTGCGGATGCCCCGTCCCATCTTATTCACTTTAATGGAATAAGGTTTTTAGGACCATACTGATACTAGAGTATGAATTCGCCGTGACGAAAGCTCGGTTCTTTTCTTTAAACCTCGATATAAAACTACACATGTTGCTCTCACTATATTTTTAATTAACGGCTGTTGATTATTGGAAAATGCTAGACTTCCAGTGACAAGGATAACCGAAAATTGTAGTAAATATGCATTGACTCTAACTATTCAAAACATATAGGATCGGTAATATTGATTGTTAGTAAGTGAGATATTGTAGGATAGCTTATTGTCGAAATTGAAAAATGGATTTAAAATCAAAGTTAAGCGCCTAACGAGGCGCTTTTTTACTATATATCCATGAGAAGGGAATGGATGCGATTAGACGCAAATTGTTTTAAGTGACGGATTGTAATATGAAGTACGGCACTTAAAAACAACAAAAAGTACATGAATAGATTCGTGTAAATGACCATTATACAGTGAGACTCACCATGGGTTACAGACATCCTAGCATAACAGAACCAAGTAATAAATTATATTGTCGAAATGAGATGGTCGACCCGAGCCATCGAAAGAGTTAGGTCGTTATCACTCTACGATCGCGCGTAAGATAGGATGAGGCTGGTTGTTTACACTGCTGAGCCGATTCAAATGGCTTATGAGCAGCGTAGACGCTCGACTGTACCTGGCTGGTAAGTACAATGTCAAGCAGAGAAGCGTAGAAACGAATTTGAGCTATTTGTCAGTTTCAAAACCATCTAAAGAGGGTTTTACTCAGTTCTTCTTGCACATGGAGATAGGTTATGCTAACGGCACAAAGTGAAGTGTTGAAATCCGATGAAAACACGTGGCTGCTTTCTGGTAGTCAGACCAATCAGTCAACATCATAAAGACATTCGTAAACGCGAAACTTTTGGTCATTGGTAGATCAAAACAGTGGAATTTAGCATGGGACAAAACAAGCCCTGTGCTGCACATTAATTAAATGAAAGACGCGTCTATGTAGGGTAATAAAAATTCAGAATAACCTCGTACTCTATGGAGATCATTCTGTGTGTTTGACTAAAGCAAAACGACTTAATGTCTTACATTATCGCAAAGGAGTTAATACAGTATGAAAAAAATAAAACCGTTAATGGTTCGTCAGGGAGCAGCTATTCGAAGACGTATTAATAATGGTGATGATGGTGTAATGGCGATTCCAACTCCACCAGAAGAACGCGTACAATCTCATGAAGAAATGCAGAATTTCATAATACGGTTTAGGGAGAAAGAAAGTAATAAGCAAACAGAGAAATAAAATTGAGGTTGAGTGTCACCGAGGAAATTCGGARGATGCTTGACCTCTTTTTATATAGCATCAGGGCTGCGTGTGTGCAAAGAAAATATAGTTGTAGAATAAGTGTATTGATTTTATTGGGATTAGAAACGAGAAATGAAAAATAAGTGTTAGACTGCCTCATGATCATGATTTGGTAAAGGATGAAAGCTAGAAAATAAAGTGTTACACTCCCCGGTACGGTCCTTAAACGGTGCGCTGCCTCCCACAGTTGACTACGTCCGGAAGCACCAAGAGCGTAAGCTGCAACTGCACGTTCTGTCTCCGACACGGCGCATCAGCCGCCGCCGCTGGTTGAGTCCGTTTACGTCGAACAAAGCGCCTGCGCGGTCCTGACTCAGAAGAACATTCAGGTTTATGTGTTTAAGATAGAGTGGCAGGTGGTCGCCTCCGTTCGGGCCGACCTGTTATTCAATTTCTTCTAGTTCCACATCAACACCGCGCCCAGAAACAGAAAAACTCCCTGCAGTATAACCACAATTAAAAAAGGGCTTGCTTGTAGATCTTACTCTAAAGCCATCACGTTCCCCTTCTTTAAACTGTTCGATTTCGAATTCGGCTGTGAAATAAGGATGAGGATATCCTTTTGGTATTTTTTTAATGTCACTTTCATGCAGCTTGCACTCGATAATCTGTGTATCACCGATTTTTATAGGTGAGATACTAGATAAGTGCTTGCTCACTCGTTCGTCATATTCAAATCCGAGAATGATTGAAATACCGTCGTGCAGCAATTTCCCTAAGGCTGGTATAAGTAGGATGCAATCATTGTACAAATTTTGAAAGGATTCAAAGCCATGAGCAATTTTATTTCGTAATTTTGATATTTTTTTCCAAGTATCTTTATTTATATTTATTTCTGTTACGAATCTTTCCAAGCCTTGTTTAGTTGTCCGCTCATCGTAGTATGTTTGACCGGTTTTAAAACATTTTTTTTCGATAACTTCTTTTCCGCCATTCTCGCATTCGTAATGTTCAGCTAGTAACGGATTAAGCGTTTCGAGACCTTGCCAAAGGGCGAGGAACTGATCGAGTGGATCGTCTTCATTGAGCCCTTTGCGGAACCATCGGATGGAGCGATAAAGACGATCCTTTTTCTTTCCTTCATACCCCCAGACTGCCTCCAGATGGTTATGGTACGTTTCGAGATCGGCTATTTGCAGTCGAGAAATCGGGATATTATAAAAATACTGAATAAAAGCACGCTCAGTGATTCCCTCTGAAATATCATAACCCAGTATAGGAATTGATTTATGAGACTCAACGCTTGTCTCCAAGCTAAGAACAGATAGGAAAAATTCCGACATTTCGGTTGCGAAACTAACGGCTAAGCTCAAGTCAGGTGATTCTCCTTCAAACTCCAAAATCCAACCATATTTAATGCCGGAAAGCTGCTGATCTATCTCACTTTTAATTCGGCGTAGCGTAAATTTGAATGTTTCAGCTCTGAAGATATATTCTTCTCGATCAGGTTTGAGCATTATGCTCGTTTTTGTAGCGAGAAGAACTCGATACATTCCCATATCAATTGTCATCGATCAGACACCCCTTCTTTTAATATGAAAACATCGTATATCTTGCACTATTAACAGGGTGAATTTATTACGATTACAGTTGCATTTTACATAAGCATTAGCGTATGCCTTAACCGCCGCCAATTCGTACTGATCGATGCGGCAAGTCAGCTAGTAGCAGCCGTCCGCGCCAACCAGGACGCCTGTCGGATCGTTTACAAGGGGCAACGAGGAACCCTTGTAACATGATGGCTGGAAGCAACCTGGTGTTTGGAACTGCCGGCTAACGCCGATAGCCACGCCCGATGCGTCCTGAAGGGCGAGCTGCCGGTCTACAACTTTATTTTCCTAGTCTATTACTTGATTTTCTCAATCTAACACGTATTTTTCAGTCTAATATTTTATTTTCTTTTCACAGCGGGATGCCGATATGTCATAACGTGTCATTGGGGTGCTTCTGCGCGGAGTAAATAAAGTTGTAGACTGTCCAATACGAGATAGGACTTGAGCTATCGTTAGCATTTGGAAAAATAAGCTTTAGGTTCATAGGTGTATTATTGAACAAAGCTGCATCTAAATGATTATCAGTACTTATTACAAATCCTTATTCAAAACATAATTATACATCCAAAAAGACAAACTTCAACATATTTAGAGGAAATTCCTATCTAATAAAGAATTAATTATAAGAAGTAGTAGGCAGATTTAAAGTATCCGTAAAAATTAACATTGGAGAGGAAGATTATGTTTTGACATGTCTAGTTCCAAAGAGTATTGGAGAAATGATGAATGCAAGTATTCCCTTCTGGATTCCTTCATATCAACGTGGTTATCGATGGACATCTATGCAAGTTACACAACTCTTAGATGATATTTGGGAGTTCCATCGTATGGATCCTAAGAAAGACGATTTCTATTGGTTACAACCCATAATCATAAAACAGTGTGATAAAGGAATAGAAGTAATTGATGGACAGCAACGATTGACGACAGTATTACTCATTGTGAAGTATATCCAGTCTATTATTCCCTTTTATGATGGGTTAGGTTATACGTTGTCTTATGCAACACGGATTGGTAGTGAAAAATATATTACTAATATTAAAGATGGGGAATCCTTGAAAAATGATAACATAGACTTTTTTCATATGTTTAACGCATACGAGACAATTGATAATTGGTTTAGTAAGCATTCTGAAAAGAATGCCCCCATTTATATTTGGCAAAAACTGACGGATCAAGTTAAGGTGCTTTGGTATGAGATAGATGCGGATAATAATGAAATTAATATATTTACACGTATTAATATCGGAAAGATTCCCTTAACGAATGCAGAATTAATTAAAGCCTTATTCCTAAGTAAAAATAATTTAGGGTCTAATTTAGCACAGCATGAGTATTTAAGAATGAAGCAAATAGAGTTGGCAACACAATGGGATGCAATGGAGACCCGTTTGCGGCATCCGGATTTATGGTATTTTTTGCAATCAACACAAACTAAATATGAAAATCATATTGAGTGGCTATTTGAACTTGTGACTAATAATTTTTCTAAGTCGATTGATATGCATAGTTCATATCGGACATTCCATTTGTTTAATGATGAGATTGAGCGCCGTATAGAGCTCGGAGAATCCCGATATGAAGTAGTCGAGGCTATCTGGTCTGAGATTCAGACCCTATATTATCAGATAAATGAATGGTTTGATAACCGCGAGTTGTATCACTTGATTGGGTATTTACTTACAACAGGAAATTCTATTCAAGTCATTTTTAAAAATGCAAAATCGATGAAAAAAGATGTATTTATAAATTTTCTATATAACATGATTAAGAAACAATTGCATAATTGGGACATTATTAATCTTAACTATGAAACAGATCGTATGAAAGTGAAGCATATTTTACTACTTTATAATATCTTGACTTTGCAAAAAGATCAGTATTCCAAGCAAAGATTTGATTTTGATCGGTTTAAAAATGAGCAGTGGGATATCGAGCATATTCATGCTTTGCAAAGCCAGGTATTAATAAAACAAGATGAGCAGTTGTCGTTTGTTAGAGATGCATTAACTTTTGTAGAAGATATCTTACTTCGAACACAGTTAGAGCAATATGTGGAACTAATTTTAGAAGAAGCTTTGGAATTGGAAGAGTTTGAAAAAATCCAACAACAGGTCGTTGAACATTTCGGGGAAGGATACTCAAATCATATTTCAAATTGTACTTTATTAGATGCAAAGACCAATCGATCGTATAAAAATGCGATTTTCCCGAAAAAACGTGAGGAAATTATTTCACGAGATCAAAAAGGTGTTTATATTCCAATATGTACGAAGAACGTGTTTTTAAAATATTATAGTAAGCAGACAAAACAGATTCATCATTGGAACCAAGAAGATCGTGATGCCTATATGCAAAATATACTTGAAGTGTTGGCACCAGTTATGACAATACAAAGAGAAAGCCAGGTAGGATAATATGCATGAATCGAATGTATATTTTTTTTGGAAATTAATGGATGATTATAATATTACGATTCCTATTATACAACGTGATTATGCTCAAGGGAGAAAAGAGGCACACCATGTGCGTCATGAGTTTTTAAGTGTACTTTTTAATGCTCTTCAGACCGGTAAACAGATCGAATTAGATTTTATTTATGGCACAGTGAATGAGCCAAATCAATTTGCGCCACTAGATGGACAGCAACGCTTAACGACATTATTTTTGTTGCATTGGTATATTGCTTTAAAAGAAGCTAAATTAGCTTCCAATCAAGTAATATTTCAAAAGTTTACTTATGAAACAAGACTAAGCAGCAAGTTGTTTTGTAAAATGCTTGTGTCGCTCACAGATCTGAATTTAACAGAAGCGTCCTTGTCTAAGCAAATATTTAATGAAGCGAGTTTTTATTATGGTTGGAAACATGATCCTACAGTTTCATCAATGTTAACTATGATAGATACTATTCATTCTTTTTCAAAAGAATATGATTTGCCAGCAGATTTATTTGAAACCTTAAAGACTAACCCACCTATTACATTCCAATTTATCAATCTAGATACATTTCAATTGGAAGATACACTTTATATTAAGATGAATGCTCGTGGTAAACCTCTTACATCGTTTGAAAATTTCAAAGCGCGTTTACAACTATATATAAATGACGTTTTAAACATAGATGGTAAGAATTTTTTCGATAAGCTGGATACAGTTTGGTCGGATTATTTTTGGAAACATCAGAAAGACAATTATGATGAGTCATTTTTGCAATTCTTCTATGCGATTCTTTATAACCAATTAGCTCGTGATAATAAGAATCGAGATCGTTTATTTACATCAATTAATAGAAGGGAAAATATTCGGTTTGATGATTTATCTCACGTGAAACTTGATAGTGAATCCTGGATAAAGGAAATAGAATTAACTCTTGATAAACTATGCATTGGAACATTATTTAACGAACAGTCAGTCATTAATGTAAATAAGCTTATAGTCCAAGCAATGAACAATGAACTGAACTATGAGGAACGTGTGCAACTTTATGCTATAGTAGTATATATCCGTACATTTGGTGAAGATTTTATAGCATTTGAACGTTGGATGAGATTTATTCGTAATGTGACCGTAAATACGATTTATAACAGGGTCGAGGATTATATGCAGTCAATCCAATCGATTGATTTACTTATTAATCATGCTCAGAATTTAGATGTCTACCTGGCTGATTTAACCGTAAAGTTGACAGGATTTTTTGGTTTTCAGCTTTTACAAGAACAATTAAAAGCACAATTAGCACTAATAGATGGAGCATGGAAAGAAAAACTATATAGTGCAGAAGATCATGACTACTTTAAAGGTGACATTGACTTTCTGTTACAATTTATTGATGCCAAAGGGGTTGCGAATTGGTCGGGGCAAGAACAAATAGAAAAACAAACTTCCTTCTTAACCTATTATAAAAAAGCAGAAAGCATTTTTGGGAAGTCCGATTTGAAAGTGCCAATAAATTTACTTAGTCGAGCACTTCTCACAATTGGTGATTACTTACTTCAATCTGGACAAAATCGAAGTTTCTTAATCGAAGGCTTTGATCGTGATATTAGCTGGAAACGTTTCTTACGTCACCCTAACGTAGGTTATTTGAAACAACTTTTAGACGATGTAACACCTTCAACTATCAAGGCAGATTTACAACGAATTATTGATGAAAGTGATGTAACTGACTGGCGAAAATATTTTATCAAGTATCCCCGTATTTTAAATGAATGTTGCGGAAAACGGCGTTTTATTCGTTATTATGATGAAAAGCACATCTTACTACTTGATACAACGATGACTAGTGGATATTGCCAAGAATATTATAGCTATGCGATTTATACAGCTCTTTTACAAAATGGTATTCCGTGTGTATATTATAATTCAGTTGGGGCAATCAATCCGAAGTATGCCAAGCTTGCTAATAAAGCAAATAGTCTTTATTTTTACAATAAGCAGTTCTATATATTCGATCACGATGAACAGGTAATTGCAAAACCGAAGGATTTTAATGAGGCGCTAGAGAAAATGAGTGAATTAGCAAGCGTAAATGTGTAGTACTTAATTACGATAGCGTAAGTCACTATTGAAGAATAATCAACATCCTATGATAAGAGAGAAAAAACATTTGCTTTTGTAAACGCAAGAATCTAAAGAGATCAAGTGATTATTTGTATTGATGTAAAACTGATGTAAAACTGATGTAAAACATCAACAGACACCATCGGAATGAAACCCTCAAGATCGGAAGTAGTTTGGCAGAAAGCCCGTCGGATCAAGATTTCAGCAGATTGTAACATATCACCTCCTAAGCAATATGTTCCCTTGGACGACACATATCGAGTCTGTTGTATGGTTGAAGCGGGAGTAGTGTTTGAAGGCCGCATTTACCTGTATATTAAAGCCCGAATGCACTTAGCATTCGGGCTTCTGTGTTTGTAGAGGCCAACCGGGTCGAACGAAAGAAGTAGAGGCTAAGGGCTCCCCATCAACGTGATGATAGTTCTGCATATGGTTTATCTGATGGTTTTGCTGGCCCGCGAAACTGACTCCGCCAATCCTGAGAGAATTGTTACGAATCTAGGGACAAGAAATATGCTCGTTGCCGTTTTATTGTTGAAAGCGTGAACATAAAGCTTTCTTTACATTTCATATGTGGCGCAATCTACTATGATAAATTAGAAGTAATATTAGTAGGTTTTTGACGAAGAAGAGTTAGCTGTCATTTGAGATGGTAGATGCAGCCGGATACTTGGACCAAGGCATCGTTGCATATGACGACATTTGTAATTAGGAGGGAATGGCGTGAATATAAAATCCGTGCAGCCGGTCAGTGATTATTTCAAAGCGATGCAGCAATACAAGGACGCACGCGCGACGCAGGGTCAGTCGCAATTGGCATCTATTCGAAATATACTCATGCTGGGCAAGAAGCTGCGCACCGACGAAATGGACTACTTGCAGCGACATGATCCAAGTCTACACGATCAAGCACTGAGCCTCTCGATGGAACGCCAAGCGTATGAGTACGCATTGCAGAATAGTCGTAGCAAAGCGGATGCGAACTATTACAACACGTTCAAGCTGATGCAAATTGCCGGGCAACTAAAGCAGGGTGGTTCCGAGGAGCTGCAGATGCGTACGAACTCGATTCAGGAAGCTCATCGCGAGTTCTTACAATCAAGCAAGTATGCCTCACTGAGGTCAGGTGGGGCGTAACCGCCAGTATTGTAATGGATGATAAGAGGGGTGCCCCGAAGGCTGTGAACTATTGGCTTCAGGGCACCACTAGGACGAGAGCGATTATAAAAATAAGGTGTTGCGAAATACGATTAAGTTTCGGTTGTTTGAATCCCTCGCCGTGCAAGACTTTTTCCGTTGTCCCCACTTCGCTTTTGTCGCTTTGTCTTAAAAATGATTAATATTAGTGTATTAGCGGCAGTCGTGTTTATTGCCAACCTAATCACTTTGTTCGGGCTTGCTGGCAACCAGCTTATAGCCGGCACCTCGAACCGTAATGATTCTCTCAGGATTGACAGGATCTGCTTCGATTTTTTTTCGTAAATTACTGATGTGTACAGCGACCGTTCTTGTATCTTCCAGACTCTCCATTCCCCAGATGAGCTGAAACAACGCATCGGCACTGACGACACGATTAACGTTTTGTGCCATATAGGACAGTAGATTGAACTCTTTTTTCGATAAATAGATGGGCTCACTACCCATGTTGACGGACTGTGCATAGAAATCCAGCGTCAAACCTGGTAACTCCAGCAGTTGTTCCCTTCTGCCCTTCGACACTCTGCGAAGGTGAGCCTTGATCTTGGCCATGAGTACCCCCGGACTAAACGGCTTGGTCACATAATCGTCGCCGCCATAGGATAATGCGCTGATTTTCACTTCGTCTTCCTCACGACTGCTCAGAAACACGATCGGCGCATTCGTGTGAATACGTGCGTTCCTGCACCAGTCAATGCCGTTTTCATTAGCCAGCAGTACATCCAGTACAATCAAATCCGGCTCGAAAGACGCAAGCAGCTCCATAGCTTCTGTCCCGTTATGACTGTAGGAGGATATGAAACCTTCCCTCTCACAATACACCTGAACAATTTCGCAAATATGGGGATCATCATCGACGATCATAATTTTGTACGTTTCCTTCATACTGTCACCTTCCTGCTTTTCGAATACAAAGGCAGTGATATATAGAATATCGACCCCGTCTTGCCATCGCTCTCCGCTCGAACCGCCCCTCCATGCGCTTGTACGATTTCCCTGCAAATCGCCAGCCCGAGTCCGCTGCCCTCTACTTCCTTTTCCATGCCTGATCGATCATACCTGTAATTTCGATCGAAGATTTGCTCGAGCTGCTCTGGGGGAATACCCATGCCAGAGTCTTGTACGCTAATTATCGCAGAGCGGGTATCTTGCGCCTCGTCCACGGCTAGTGCAA
The DNA here is from genome assembly GCF_052115165.1 of Paenibacillus sp. 2TAB23. Lineage (NCBI taxonomy): Bacteria > Bacillati > Bacillota > Bacilli > Caryophanales > Paenibacillaceae > Paenibacillus > Paenibacillus sp. 2TAB23. Next base: position 22,506 of record NZ_JBFRGD010000022.1, on the reverse strand, counting down.
GACGCACCATCCCACCAATAGAGGTGAACTTCATCGCGTTCGACACTAGGTTAAACAAAGCCTGCTCGAATCTTTGAGCATCTATCTCGACAACAGGCAAGTCAGGTCGTTGATCTTCCATATCTTCAATATCGAGTATGAAACCCAGCCCTGCGTCACGCACAACCAGCTCATATTGTTCAAAAAAACCACGCAAGAAGTCAAGGGCATAAACAGGCTCCATTCGATACGCTACTTGTCCCGTCTCCAGATGCGACAAGAAGGACAACTCCTCGATCATGCGGTTAATCCTTATCGTATTATCTCGGATATACTTCAGGTACTGTTCATTGCGCTCCGGCTTAACCATGTCCTTCACAGCTTCGACATAACCAAGCATGCTGGACAGCGGCATGCGCAAATCATGCGTAATGTAGGCCAGCAGCTTCTTCCTCCCTTGCTCGGATTGGAGTAACCGCTCATACGACGTACGGAGATCCTCGTGAGCTGCGGATAACGCATGTGTGCGCTCCATCACGATCCGCTCCAAATTGCTATTCATTTCAGTCAGTTTGTTATTAGCTTCCTGCAGCTCATGTGCAATCCTCTCTTCGTTCGTTGCTGCCCTCGTAAATCTTGAAGAAAGCAGAATCATCTGTGCGATCGTAAATACTAACAGACCAAACGGAGATGTATTTCCGATTAGCGACAATTCGTTGTAATATAAAAAATCGTTGATAACCGTAACGAGAGTAACCAATGACACGAGCAGGAAGATCAGCGCTCCTTCTATACGCCGCACAGCCGCTTGGGCAAGCCCCACCATCAGATAAACCATATGCAGAACAACGATTACACCAATCACCAGTAACATTTTTGAATAGATTAGTGCAGGGGTTATCACAACAATTAGACAGAGTGCGCCGGTTGCGATACGGGTGCCAAGACGAAACCATCGCGACACATAATTCGGGAAAATGCATTCAAAATACATGGTGATGATATATCCACTGATGCAAAGAATAAAATACTCGATCTTGAACTGCAATTCCCACGGAAAATGAGGAAGCAATTGTGTAATCATGACTTCGCCGTTCAACAAGGAGCGGATGCCGAACAACACGGTGAACAGTCCAAAATACAACGGCGCCTTGTCCTTGCGTCGCAGCACGAACAACAGCAGATTATACAATCCAATAACCAGCAGACATGAAGTTATGAACATATCTGTGGCAACTTTCAGATTTGTCTTGACCGTTAACACGTTGCTGCCACCTAGCTCTATATACTGGGTGATACCGCCTCGCTTATGATGAAAGTTCGCTACTTGCATAACAAGCTCTATCGTGTCGTTTTCGGGCTGGAAGAACACCAGTTTCGTTGCCAGATGCGGTTTCACGCCACTCTTGTCTAGGCCAACCACACCGACTTCTGCCAGCAGTTCTCCATTCACCCACAATTTATACGCATGAAATATAGAAGGCAGCCGCAGAGCAAGTCGCTCATTCCTATCCTGCTTGCTAAGCTCAATGACCAGCCGAAATGTTGCAAAACCTTCTCCTTTCAGCTCTTGACCATTAAGCGGGTAGCCTAGCCAGGATCCGGGAATGTTGATATATCGATCAACCTGTCCCCCTTTTTCGATATGGCTCCGTATATCCTCAGGCGAAAGCAGCTCTTGCCAGTAGAACGCCCATTCCCCCTGTAACTTTAGTGGATTCTTACTAACATGATCCTCCGTTAAATCTAGAATACCTTCTTTACTTTGAATCTCAGGGGAGTCCGGTGCCAATACAACGGCATAGCATGCTATCAAACCAAGAACAACGACAACAGCTATGTAAAGCAAGATAGTACGAGAACCGAATCGAAGAATATCCCTCATGATGAAGTTGACCCCAATCTACAAGATGCGCTTAAATTAGTTAATTATCTTAATGATAGCATCATAAAAAGAAAATGTGTTAATAGCGGTGATAAAATCCTCATTTACAAGCTACATCCAATTAACTTTGCAGTCTGTTTCTGTGGCAGGTTTTATCTTAAGTGTGAAGTTAAAGTTTTCTTTATGTTTCATTAATGGCCTTAACTACTATGATAAAATGCAGCTAGGGAAAATCTTTATATTCGTTCACTCCCAATGCCTGCACAGAAGGTAACCTACGACATAATTCTTGGCGACTACTCTGATGATAGTGGCGGTGGAGGTTTCCCAGGCTGGCCATTTTGATAAATAGTTAAAAGCTCTGCGATGTCACAAGCTTTATTCATGAAACAAGGGGTTTCTCAGTTATCTTCGATAATTGGGATATCTCTTGTTTGTTTAGCGTGGTTATTTGCTTACTTGAATCGGGTTACACGATCTTAATATGGGAATGTTGCTTATTGCTACTTGAATTGAAAAGGAGTTCATTCAATGATAAAAAGAATTCGTTCACTAACGCAATTCAAAGAGGCTTTCAAACGGGGTCTGGGTCATGCTTATATGGAGTTAAAAGAATGTGGAAATCGTGAAAAGTATAAAGATATTGTCTTATGGTCTTGTCTTCGTACCAAAAGCTATGACATGCAGTGCGAAGGTGGACGTGGCATCTTTTTATATCATGCTATTTGTCTATATGAAGATAAAAGCTTTTTTGAAGAGGCAATCATTCAAAAGTTTATGCAAAAGAATATAGATACATGGTTATTTGATCAATTGTGTGAGCTTTTATGTTTATTTTCAGAAGATGGCAGCACTAGAGCAAGGGAAGCATTATACCAAAAATATAACGCAATGCTTGGATTACTTTCATATCGCCCTAATCAATTAGTTAAGAATAACCTAGAATGGCTTTGTGTAAGGCTGACATCACTAGGTGGATTTCCTGCATTCAAGAGCATTGTTAAGCAGCTTGGTGAGAGCGCGTTAAGGAAAGGTGTGCCTGTTGATATGGATTGGTTCTACTCCTATGCGAAGAATAAGTTTGGGAATAAACGTGTCGTTTCCTATTTGCAGAACAATGCGATTAAATCTGATGCTGTAAAAGCCTTTCTAAACTCCGTATCGGATGACATGAATCCTAGTAAGCCAAGTATTGGTACACCAACATTAGAAGAACTGATTCAAGCATCAAGAGAAAAACGAAGCCGAAGCCGAGGGCTTGCACTCCGTTTTGCGAAAGTGGCTTCAGAAGAGGAGTTGTTAAAGCTAGCGGAATACGCTATTGAAGAATCAAATCTAGAGATTAAGCTAGAATTACTGTGGATCTTTAGGAAGGTTCGTTTTCCTCTAGGTGAGGCGTATGTTTTTGAGCTTGCAGAAAGTGAAAATCAATCGATACGTGATGTTGCTTTTGAGATGATGAAGCATATTGTCTCAGATAGAATACATGATTTCGCAATACATCTTCTGCAACAAAAGAAGGAACTTGCAAATGCTCTAAGTCTTATATGTTATTGCTATCGGCCTGAAGATGAAGCTTTGTTACTCGAAGGTATTCAAGGCTTGACCGTAACATACGAGGATGGCCGGTGGCATGGTGTCTTTATGGACATTGAGAATTTGTTGGACAACCGATCAGTTAAAATTAATCCATCCGTATTTATTTACATGTATAGTCAAACACTGTGTTCATATTGCCGACATGCTCTTATCTACAGAATGTCCAAAAGAAAAGTTCTCCCTCATGAGATTTTAGAAGAATGCGTATATGATAGCTACGAGGATACAAGGAAGTTTGCAGTACGAAAACTCAGAGATAAATTAAAGTCATTGTTACCTCCGCCTTCGTAATGCCAACCTCTTTTATTAATTAGCAATCCCCAGAATCTCTGCTAGATGATAGCTTCTACAGATAGGTAATAGATTGGATCATATTCTATCAACTATGAATATCTTGGTTTAAAGGAGTTGAGGAACTTGGACAATCAAAAAATAAACCTTACTATTCTTGGCTGCGCCGGGGGAGTAGTTAAATCCATTCTCTCTTTATTTGACAAATCGTTTGAAGATGTCAATGATCCAATCCATACGTTTATCAGCAGCATGAATCTTCATTTAGTTGATCAGAATCAAAAGAAAATGGAGTATTACGGTTGCCTCAAAAAAGTGGGATCCTCTCGAAGCTAACTTAAATGGTTTGCCATGGGAAGAAATGAAATATGTAAATCCTGAAATATTTCGTGCTTCTTTTGTATTACCCAATTATATAAAGAACAAGTTGGAAGAGAAGTGAAAATTCAACCCCGCTAAACAGGGGCGAGTGAGCATCATTGACTAATCGATTAGCATTAGGCGGTTAATCGTTTTATATGATTAACTTTTTCTGTAGTCTTAGTAAGACTGTCATCATTAGCTGACAGTCTTATTTATGTACGCCTAGCAGGAGTGCTATGTGTGCCTGGATTTTAATAGATCATTTTCATATGTACATTTGGCATAACTTCTATGGCTCCAAAATTCATGTCATAATCATCAGTTTTATGTCAAAATCATGATCAATCGTTTGATGAAAACGTAAATCGGTCTCGTCCTCAAAATTATCCACTATAATGGGTAGCATAACTTCATAACTATGGATGGCATAAAGGGGCAGACGATATGGGATTTTTCATGAATGCTTCGCTTCAGAAGAAAATTATTTTTTTAATGCTGCTGCTTTATGTGCCTCTTCCGCTGCTTGGGCAGTTTTGGTATGAGAAATCATACAAAGCAATTAAGGAGAATGCGATCGGCTCCAGCTATCAGTTAGTTAATCAGGTGAATGATCACTTGGACACGTATTTCAAGGAAATCCAGCGGCTAATGTATCCGGTTCTGGTGAATGACCTGACTTCGGATTTCTTAAATGGGAAGATGTCGGATTCCTTTGAGCGCTTTCGGCTGTCTGAGCAAGTAGAACGCAAGCTGCTGAATCCCCTTATGACCAATAGAGAGGACATACACGGTGTTTCGCTGGTCACCGGCAAAGGCATTGCTGTCTCCTCCTCCAGCTTTATGTCGGCAGAACGAAGATTTGCTATTTATGATGAGCGGATGAAGGATACAGGTAAATTTGTCATTATGGGATTGGAGCACGAAGAGGAGGGCCCGACCTTTCTTACGATGGCCATCAAATTCAGCAGCTTGAATTATGGCGATGAGGATAGAGGCATGCTGATCGTCGATTTGAAGCTGGACGAAGTGATTAACATCACCCAGAATGTCCGAATCGGCAAAACAGGCTATATATGGATTGCTGATCCCGAGCAGAAAACAGCCTATCATCCGAGCGGCTATGGAGCAGAAACGAGTATACCGGAGCATTACCTTAAGGAAATGGGGGACCAGCGTCGCGGGACATTTACGATGTCATCGGATGAAGGAAATAAGCTTGTTGTGTTTTTTCGCTCCAACAGCACCGGGCTTACGCTGTTCTCCGAGGTTCTCCTTGATGAGCTCAATTCCTCGCTGCTGAAGGTAAGCCGAATTTCTACGTTCGTTTCACTGTTCTTGTTTTTTCTCGTTATGGTCGTTGCAAGCGCAGTCATGTACTCTCTCAGCAACTCTCTGCTAACGCTACTGCGATTGATGAAGCGGGCAGAGCTGGGCGAGCTTGGCGTACGTGCCCCGGAGAACAAGAACGCGGAGATCGGGAGTCTTTATCGCGGCTTTAATAAGATGGTCGGCGAAATCAAACGGCTGGTCGAGATCGTTCACGTATCGGAGCTTAAGGAGAAAGAGTTGGAGGTGAAACAGAAGGAGGCGCTGCTGCATGCGATGCAGGCACAAATCAATCCTCACTTCCTGTACAATACACTCGAATTTATCAATTCCAGCGCGATTGTCGAGGGGAATGACAAAATCAGCCGCATGATTGTATCTCTTGGAGACATGTTCCGTTACAATGTGCAAAATCCGAATGATAAGGTTACTTTATGGGATGAGAAGCAGCATATCGAGGCTTATCTATCCATACAAGCCGAGCGTTACGAATCTTTGGCTTATTCGGTTGAAATGAATTCTGAGCTGGGCAAACGTGTGTTGTCCGTCCGTTCCATGCTGCAGCCGATCGTCGAGAACAGCTTCAAGCACGGCTTTCAAAAGCATAAAATACCGCCTAATTATGTCCGGGTATCCGCTACTGAGACGGCTGACGGCTGCCTGGTTTCCGTGGAAGACGGAGGCAAGGGCATGACGGAAAACGTACTCGATTCCTATAATCAGTTGTTTGATATGCCAATCAAGGAGCTGATGGAGCACAAGCCCTCGACAGCAAATAAAATGTCTATCGGATTGCTGAATGTGCATACTAGAATACGATTGCTGTTCGGAGAGCCTTACGGGCTGTTCATCGCCGCATCCGGCGTAGACGGCACCTGTATTGATATTTTGCTGCCCGTTAAGCTCGAAGACCATCATGATGGAAGCAAAGGAGACGGCCATGAACTACCGAATTCTTCTCGTTGACGATGAAGCGATGAGCAAGAAAAGTTTGTTTAAAATTTTGACCAGCGCGAATGCAAGCTACCAAATCGTCGGGGAAGCCGCTGATGGAGAGGAAGCACTTCTATTAGCCCGGCGGGAGCGGCCTCATCTGGTTATAACGGATATCAGCATGCCGGTTATGGATGGCATCGAGCTTATACAACGGCTGCGCGAGGACGGCAATGATATGGATATTATTATTTTGTCAGGCTACGGCGAGTTTGAATATGCGCAGGAAGCGCTTCGGCATGGCGTCGTGGATTATATTCTAAAGCCGATGAAGCCGGAGCAGGTGCTCGGGCTGGTAGCCAAGCGATTCGAGCATTTTATGAAATCCAGGCAGACGGCCATCATTAAAAATCAATTAATCGTACCGATCAGCTCGGCGGCAGAGCGGATCGGCCATGAGCTGTGGATTGCCAATGAGCCGGGTATGCGCCAAGAGATGAACAGCTTCTTTGGCCTGATGGACGATAATAGGGTCATGCAGGAAGAACGTATATCGATGCTGCGCGATGCGGCTTCTCTGATCCGAAACCGGCTGCTGCCGCAATTCCTGCATGAAGCGTGGGCATTCCCTTACGAGATCCAATGCTATCAACAAGCCTCGGGCTCTTTTGAAGCTTGGCTGGAAGGCCTTCTAAATGAAATCAGGGACAAGCGGAATTGGGGCAAGCGTGGCGTGATCCATCAGGCAATTGATTATATTAAGGCGAACTTTTCGGATTCCGAGCTCCATTTGGAGAAGGTGCTTGCCCCGCTCGGCATTTCCTCCACGCATTTCTACCATATGCTCATGGAAGAGACGGGCATGTCCTATATTGCCTACCTTACGCATATCCGGATGGAGCATGCCAAGGCGCTTTTGGAGCATAGCGATTTGAAAACGTACGAGGTCGGCCAGCGCTGCGGCTACCCGGATTATCCTCATTTTACGAAGCGGTTCAAAAGGCAAATTGGCTTGTCGCCATCGGAGTATCGAAAAAACATGCAGCATTTATGAAAGTTATGAAACCGCTAACATCGATAATGAAAACGACATGCACGCGACGAAAATGCCATTTTATTCGAATTCCCGGTTGACTACAATGAAGGGGCAAGCACATCTTTTACAAGGGGGATTCATCTTATGAAACGGCAAGCGGCTACACTGATGGCCATTCTGTTAAGCACCGTGTTGATTCTGTCAGCATGCAGCGGCAAGAACACAAACAACGGCGGCAACGCTCCGCAAGCGGGAGAAGGAACGCCAGGGAATACGGCTGCGGCTGGTTCGGTGAACGAGTTCGGCTGGGAGCTTCCGGCTAAAACAACGAAAATTCATTTCTATCAGGCTGATCAGGGCAATCCCGATAAAATAAATAAAAAACAAGCAGCCTTTCATACCTATCTGCTGGACAAGTTTAACGTCGATATCACGAGAAGCTCCTTGGACGTAGATCCGAAGGAAAAGCTGAATTTGATGCTCGTATCCGGCGATTACCCGGAGGTCATTGCAGCCATGGACGATTCCGCAATTTCGCAGTGGAAGGCTCAAGGCAAAATTTTGGATTTGGCTCCGCTAGTGGATCAATACGGTCCTAATATCAAAAAAGAGCTCGGCGCGCGTTACGAGTCCTACCTCGATGAAGACGGCAAGCTATGGGGCATTCCGCGTGGCTGGGGCTACCTGCCGATTCCGGATTTTACGGCCCATATCCGCTGGGATTGGTACCAGGAGCTAGGTGCTCCGGCTATCGAAACGCCTGAGGATTATTATAATGTGCTTAAACAGATGGTGGAGAAGCATCCGACTAACGCAAACGGTGAGAAAACGTACGCGCTGTCTTGGAATTCCGATGTGAACATCAACAATGCGCTCGGCTTCTGGGGACTGAAGGATGGCTACAAAGAGGATGCCGACCACAATTTGACCCACTGGCTGAATACGGAGGAAGGCAAGCAAGCGGTCCTTTATTACAACCGGTTTTTCCTTGACGGCATGATGGACCCGGATGCGTTCGTCAACAAGTTCGACGACTGGAGAATTAAATTTTCAAGCGAGAGAATTGCGGGGCATATCGGTCCTTGGTGGCAGTCATGGAATGCCGGACATGAAGTATGGCTCAAAACGGATGCTGATTATAAAGAGGACAAGCGTTACGTACAGATTGCTTTCAAAGCGCCAGGTGCAGAGAAGGCTTACCTGTCGCCGAAGGACACTCACGGCTGGAACTACACAGTATTGACGGATAAAGCGGAGTCGCCGGAAGAAATCATTAAGTTCCTTGATTTTATGATGACGCCAATGGGTACGCGCTTGCTTGGTTGGGGAATTCCCAATATCGAGGATTCCTACTGGAACTATGAAGAGGGCGGAAAATGGTCGTTTACTGAAACGACTAAGCAGGCGCTTCTTGACGGCAAGCTGGATTTCGAGAAAACGGAGGCCGCCAACGGCAGCAACTCGTTCTGGCTGGCTTACCCTCAGGGACTGCTCAGCGACGACCAGAAGAGCACGGCTTGGTATGACCAAAACTTCATTCAGGACGACAAATGGAAAAAGCTTATGCATGAAAATGTAGGCGATACGATCTACGACAGCACAGAGCGCCGCGTGAGCTTTATGAATGACAATCCACTTACGATTAAAAACCAGCAAATCGAAGAGCTGATCAAAACCGGCTTTGCGAAGGCGGTAATGTCCAAGTCTGAAGCGGAAGCGATCAAAAACTTCGACGAGCTGCGGGAGAAAGCAAGCAAGATCGGACTTGCAGATATCGAGAAGTACCGCACGGAACAATATAAAAAGAACCTCGCTTTGCTGAAATAAACCGGAGAGCTGGAGGGAAGCCGAATCATGAACTACCTTAGACGCTTTTCCAGAGAGAAACAAATTTGGCTGCTTAGCTTGCCGATTATCCTATGGGTGCTGCTCTTTGCTTATTTTCCCATGTACGGTTTAATCATAGCCTTTCAAAATTACATTCCCGGTCAGACGCTGTTTGGCAATTGGGTAGGCTTCGACAATTTTATCCGCTTCTTCCAAGAGCCTGATTTCTGGATGATTATGCGTAATACGATTGTTATTAGCTTATTGAACCTTTGTATCGGTTTCCCGGCGCCGATCATTCTTGCCCTGTTATTAAATGAGGTTAAGAACCGCGCGTTTAAGAAAACGATACAATCGTTGTCCTATATTCCTTATTTCATCTCTTGGGTTGTTGTAGCCAGCATTCTGTTTACGCTGCTTGGCAGCGACGGTATCATAAACGACCTGCTGCAGCGCTTTGGCTTCATTCAAGAGCCAATCCTGTTTCTTGGAGAAGGAAAATATTTTTGGGCCATTATCACCTCTGGCAACCTGTGGAAGGAAATCGGCTTTAGCTCCATCATCTATTTATCCGCAATAGCGGGAATCGACCGCGAGCAATATGAAGCGGGAAGAGTCGATGGGCTGGGACGCTTCGGGCTCGTATGGCATATTACCTTGCCAGGGATACGGGCGACGATCGTACTGCTGTTCATCCTGGCGCTCGGCGGCATTCTAAATGCAGGCTTCGAACAGCAATTGCTTCTGGGTAGCCCAACGACCCGAGATTATCATGAGGTTATTGATACGTATGTCTACCGTTTCGGCGTGCAGCTTGGCAATTACTCCTACGGTACGGCAGTCGGCTTAATGAAGAGCTTAATCGGGCTTACGCTGGTGGTGCTCGCGAACCGGCTGTCGAAACGATTGATGCAAACCTCGATATTCTAGAAAGGAGCCTATAGGATGAACACACGATCCAAACCGGTATCTGAACGCGTTTTTGATGTCTTGAATATTACGGTCTTGCTGTTATTTGGCGCAATGGTCGCTTATCCCTTTCTGAATTTACTGGCCCTTTCCCTTAACGATGGAGCAGATGCCGCGCGGGGCGGCATCTATATTTTCCCGAGAAAGTTTTCGCTGGATGCCTATGTCCTACTGTCGCAAAACCATAAGCTGCTGGAAGGCTTCGGCTGGTCGGTGCTGCGCGTAATAGTGGGAACTTCCACCGCTCTGTTCGTGACGGGACTGCTTGCTTATATCGTTAGCATCCGGCATTTCTCCGGGCGCAAGTTTATGCGTATCCTGTTCCTCGTCACGATGTATTTTAACGGAGGGCTTATTCCGGTTTACCTGCTGATGGTAAAGCTTGGGCTAACGGACTCCTTTAACGTTTACTGGATTCCTACGCTGATCAGCGCGTATTTCATGCTGCTTATGGCCTCATATATTTCGGAGCTGCCGGAAGCGCTGTTTGAATCCGCGAGACTGGATGGGGCAACGGAGATCACCATTTATATTAGACTTGTCATTCCGATGTCGCTCCCTGTGTTCGCCGCTGTGTTTATTTATGCCGCAGTAGGGCATTGGAATTCATGGTTCGATGTCGTTCTGTATAATTCCAGCGGACATTTCGATACCTTGCAGGTGTACTTGCGGCGTTTGCTTCTGGAGGTTGAAGCTTCCCAGCAAATTATGGACCAGCAATTAATCTACCAGAAGTTCAACAGCTTATCTCCGCTGACGCTGCGCGCGGCGACGACGATATTGGTAACGGTGCCGATTCTGCTCGTTTACCCGTTTCTGCAAAAATACTTTATTGGGGGCCTAACGATCGGCTCGGTGAAAGGATAAACGATGATGAAGATGGTCTCAAGCAATATAACGTTTCGTTCTGATGACGAGGCATTGAATCAAGGCTTTGAATGGGCAAAGGGGCAGGCACTGGCTTACGCTCATGACGGAAGCGATCCCGTTGGCCTTTGGTATGAAGGGGCTTTGCCCGGGAGAGAAGCGTTCTGCATGCGGGATATTTCTCATCAAAGCATGGGCGCTTCCGTGCTCGGCTTGCAAGCACATACCCGCAATATGATGCAGCGTTTTGCCGAGAATATAAGCAAGGGCAAAGATTACTGCACGTACTGGGAAATCACGGGCGATAACGAGCCAGCTCCGGTGGACTACGAGAATGACGGGGATTTCTGGTACAATCTCCCTGCCAACTTTGATGTGATTGAGGCATGCTATCGGCAATATTTATGGACGGGTGACCGCTCCTATCTGGAAGATCCGGTTCTGCAAAATTTCTATCGCTTGTCGGTGACGGAATACGTGAAGACATGGGATAAAGACGGCGACGGCATTCCGGAGTACTACCCTTCTTATGGGAGGCGCGGGCTTGCCAGCTACAACGAGGCCGGCGATTATCCCAAGATTGGAGCAGATTTAATCGCGGTTATGATTGCAGGCTACCAGGCCTATGCCGAAATGGAGAAAATACAAGGTCGCAGCGAGGGATATGCGGAGTACGCGGCCAAAGCGGGCCGGCTCAGGGAGCTGCTGGAGCAGCAGTGGTGGAATAAGGAAGGCGGCTGCTTCTTCGTTGCCCTGGGACATGACGGCAGCTTCCTCGCGGCAGAATCGGGCGAGGGTCAATTTCTGCCTCTCTATTACGAATCGATTGCGGACAAAGAGAAGCGGGAGGGCGCGCTGCGCGAGATGCATAAGCAAGGCGTCTCCAATGTGGAGGGCATGTCTTATTTGCCGGAGACGTATTATCGGTGCGGAGAAGACGGTGAGGGCTTGCGCAGCCTGAAGGCGTTGATGGACCCAGCGCTCGATCGCCGCGAATACCCTGAGGTGTCCTATTCTGCGGTCGGCGCGGTCGTTTCCGAGCTTATGGGCATTTCAGGGGATGGAGGCACAACGATAACTACGGTTTCGCGTTTGACGGAGGAGCTGGCTTGGGCGGAAATCTCGCAGGTTCCCGTGCTGGGAAGAACGGTTAGCGTGAAGCATACTGGCAAAACGGCAACCGTATTCACCAGCCTATCCGGCGAAGCGCTTGTATGGCGGGCGGAGTTCTATAAGGCGGCTGAAGCTCCAGGTGAGCTGTGTCACAATGGTGCAGTAATTGAAAGTGCAGACGCTTATGATAAGCTTGGCCGTCCGTATGTGTATGCGGATATTGTGGTCGCTCCTGGAGAGACTCATATCATCTCGATCGCATATGATCTGGATGGTCAACAGAAAACTGGGCAACATTTATGAGGTTAATCGTCTAGCATCTGCGGGTGTAAAATATGCCAGAGTAATATGAATACAATGGTAGAAGTTGACGTAACCGGCGAGTTTACGAAATTTGCGGTTCTTGTTGTAGACCAATCGACAGGACTTCCCGTGTCTGAGGGAACAACGCCTGCTGAACTTAGTGATATCGCAGGACACTGGGCTGAAGCAAGCATCAAGCAAGCAGTAAAAGATGGCATTGTGAATGGCTATGTGGACGGAACGTTCAAGCCAGGTAAAACGATAACCCGTGCAGAATTCACCGTGATGCTGATGAAAGCATTGAACGCTCAGGAAGCAGGAGCGGAGCTGACCTTCACAGATAAAGCGGACATTGGAACTTGGGCGCAGGCTGCGGTAGCACAAGCGGTGCAAGATGGCATTATTAGCGGTTATCAGGATGGGACCTTCCAGCCGAATGCAAATATTACGCGCGCAGAGATGGCAACGATGATTGGGAAGGCATTCGAGTTGTCGCTAGATCCTAATGCGGTCACTACTTTTGCAGATGATGGGGCAATTCCAGTCTGGGCAAAAAGTGCAGTAGCCGCTCTGGAAGAACGCGGCGTAGTGAAAGGTACAGGTGCGAACACATTCAATCCTCGTGCACAAACAACAAGAGCTGAAGCTGTTGTCATGCTTCTGAATATGTTGAATCTAGCAAACGAGAATAATAGTCAATAATAAGTAGCGAGTGTTTTGTGCTATTAGTGAGTAGTAATAATTAAACAAATGGGCCGCTAGAATCGATAAACGATTCTAGCGGCCTCTTTGTTTAATAACATCAATCTGAATGGCATTGCATAGAACCATGGGATGCGACGTCTCGGAAAAAAGCTTTGTCTCGAATGACAAGGAATGTACGTTTTTCGATATCACGTTAAAAATCGAATATATACGTCATTCTTCCAAATCCATATAATTTGAAGCGTACCACCAATGTTAAAGAAAAGGGGAATTTTATGAGTCGATATGTGAAGGTTGCAAGGTTATTAACGCTTTCGATTGCAATTGCACTGTTACCGACATTAGCCGCTTGCACAAACAGCAACAATCAGAACACGGCAAGCCCAGCAGCCTCAAACAACAGTCCGACCGCAACGGAGCCCGCTAAGGAAGAAGAGACAGCGGAGAAGTGGAATCAGAAGTTTGACCCTCCAGTTACAATTACGACGGCCATCGTAGACGATGGGACCTCCAGGGGCAATGCCTTCAAGCCTGGCGAATCAATGGAAGACAATGCGAATACCCGCTGGATGAAAGAAAACATGGGCATTGACGTGAAATTCGATTTCATCGTAACGAAACCGGAAGATTATGATACGAAGCTGCGTTTGCTGCTCTCCAGCGGCGGTAAGCTGCCGGATGCATTCGCCGCAGGGAATGACCCGCTGCAAAACTTACTCGCTGCAAAAAAACTGATGCCGCTCGACGAAGCTATCGAGAAATACGCGCATCCTGAGTATAAAAAGTTGTTGGAGAAGTATAGCTACGCACTTGGTGAAGTGAAGAAGGACGGCAAAATTTACGGTTTGCCAGCATTCTTCATGGGTGACGAAGGTACGGTCATGTGGATTCGCAAAGACTGGCTTGCGAATCTAGGGCTGGAGGCGCCTAAAACGCTTGATGATTTTGAGAACGTTCTCAAACAGTTTACAGAGGGCGATCCCGATAAAAATGGTAAAAACGACACGATAGGCTTGGCAGTGCCGCTGAAAGAAGGCCCATGGACTTGGATGGGGCAGACGGACGCGATCGTTGCCGCCCTCACTGATCAAATGATTAACACATACGATGTTCGCTTGTTCTGGAACAAGGGAGCTGACGGCAAGCTGAGCTATGGTGCGATCCATCCAGATGCCAAGCTGTATTTGCAAAAGATGAAGGATTGGATGAGCAATGGCTACATGGATAAGGAAGCTGGAATTAAGGACCCGGGTAAAGCGTCCGAATTGACAGCCAGCGGCAAGGCCGGAATCATGTTCGGCCCGTTCTGGATGGGCGACTGGCCGCTAGGTGATGCGACCAAAAACAATCCGGATGCGGACTTCCAGCCCTATCCGCTTCCATCCGGACCGGACGGCTTGGTGGGCCGTGCAGAGAAGCCGTTGACCCAAGGCTTTACGGTCTTCAATAAAGACTTTAAACATATCGACGCTTGGTTCGCGTACTTCAACAAAATATTCGCGAAAAAATTGGAAATGGAAGGAGATCCATTAGCCGATCCGCGTTGGAAAGACGGCTACCATGAAGGGTACGACTATGTGAAATTGGACGGCAAAGTGATTAAGGGCAGCTACGAAGAGGCTGGCGTACCCGCAGACCAATGGCCGCTGAAAGACGGCGGTACAATGGATATCAGGTTCATGATGACAAATATTCTTGGCAATTTTACAAGCATTCCGCACTCCAACATTGCGGCAGTCAAGAAGTATTTGGCCGATCCGAACGCAGAACCTTTAACAGCTATGGAGTTCGACACTAAGCAAATGAAGAAGAGACAGCTTGACGCAGCTGGCGTTCGGATTAACCAAACCGTCACTGAAGGCAAAAACTATTTTACCGGACCGATGACGCCAACGATGAAGTCTAAAGGCGAATTGCTCAAGAAGCTCGCTACGGAAAGCTATCTGAAAATCATTTACGGCGAAAAGCCGGTCGAGTACTTCGATGAATTCGTGAAGCAATGGCTGGATAACGGTGGTCAGAAGATCACGGACGAAGTCAACGAATGGTATGCGAAAAACCAATAATAACCGCTGACAACATGTGAAGAATGAAACATCGATGACGGAGGAGATGGCAGCCTTGGCTCGCTTCTCCTCTATTTTTCTGAAGATAGGAAGGATGCATAATGGCAGCGTATTGGCGAAAAACTTGGCCGTTTCATGTTCTATTATTGCCGGCCTTAATATTGGTCTTCTTGTTTCAATATGTTCCTTTGTTCGGAGCCGTAATTGCCTTCCAGGATTATGAGCCATGGCTTGGCATTAAAGGCTCGCCTTGGGTTGGCTTTGAGCATTTCCGGTACCTGTTCACGTACCCGGACGGCAAGCAGATCATATGGAATACATTAATTATTTCCGGATTCAAACTAATCGTGAATTTAATCGTCCCGATCGTTTTCGCTCTCTTGCTCAATGAAGTTCGCAAGACGTTTTTTAAAAGATTCGTACAGACGTTTGTTTATTTGCCGCACTTTTTATCGTGGGTTATCCTCGGGGGAATTCTCATCGATATCCTATCGACAGAGGGCGGAATCATTAATCGGCTTTTGAATTCATTCGGCATCCAGAGTGTCTTCTTTTTAGGCGACGGCACATGGTTCCGGTTTACGGTCATTCTGAGCGACGCGTGGAAAGAATTCGGATTTTCTGCGATTATTTTTCTCGCTACGCTGGTGGGCATCAACCCGGCTTTGTATGAAGCGGCTGAGATCGATGGAGCCACACGCTGGCAGCAAGTGAAATTGATCTCGATTCCGCTTATGATGCCGATCGTCATTGTCGTGGCGACCTTATCGCTCGGCAGAATTCTAGATGCTGGATTCGATCAGATTCTGAATATTTACAACCCGCTGGTCTATTCCCATGGAGATATCATTGATACGTTCGTCTATAGGGAGGGACTGAACAACGGGCAGTTCAGCTTCGGAACAGCGGTCGGACTATTCAAATCGGCGATTGGCTTCGTGCTGATCTTAATCAGCTATAGAATGGCTTTCAAATTAGCCAACTACCGTATTTTTTAAGGAGGACGACCATGCGCTATCGCTCTAGAGGGTACACCGTATTCACAATTTCCAATACGATCTTTCTTAGCCTGCTGTCGCTCATATGTATTCTGCCACTCCTTCACGTCTTTGCACTGTCATTCAGCTCGCGGGCCGCGGCAACAGCGAATATCGTCAATTTCTGGCCGATTGGCTTTACGACGGATGCGTATGTGAAGACGCTCAGCAACGTCATGTTCCTCCAGTCCTTGTGGACCGGAGTAGAGCGAACCGTGTTAGGCACCGTGCTCTCGATGGTCGTCATTACGATGGCAGCCTATAGTTTATCGAAATCCATTCACAAATTCCCGGGACGTCAAATTTACATCTGGGTGTTCGTCTTTACCATGCTGTTCTCAGGCGGACTGATTCCTTCATATGTGCTCATAAGCAAGCTGAAAATGATCGATACCATGTGGGCATTGGTGCTGCCTTCGGCGGTCAGTGTATGGAATATGATTCTGATGCTCAATTTCTTTCGGACGATTCCGCAGGAGCTGGAGGAAGCGGCCTATATCGATGGGGCTGGCCATCTGAGAGTGCTATGGAGCGTGTATTTGCCGGTGTCGATGCCGTCTATTGCGACGTTGTCTTTATTTACAATGGTCTTTCATTGGAATTCATGGTTCGACGGCATGATCTATATGTCCAATCCGGATGGCTATCCGCTAGCGACTTATTTGCACTCCATGATAGTTAGTGACAACCTGTCGAGGGTTGGTGTAACATTGGAAAGTGTAGCCAATTTTTCTAATCGAACCGTCAAATCGGCGCAAATTTTTATCGGGGCTTTGCCTATTTTGCTCGTTTATCCGTTTTTGCAGAAGTATTTCGTTAAAGGCATCGTTCTTGGCTCGGTGAAATCCTAGAGGGAATATAGCCTTATCTAAAATAAGATCGAATCGGGTGAGCCCTATTTATAAAATCAGACGCGGCACGGTCGGAAAAATGAATATTTTCACGAAAGTCATGATCGTGATCGTCCTGATGCTTATCCCTATCATCGTCATGTACAATTCTTCAAATAAGACCAGCACCGATGTTGTCGAACAAGAGCTGCTTCAGATGAATTTGAATCGAATCCAATTTTTCGTGGACCAAATGGACGTCGAAGCGGACCGATTGTGGAGATCGGCTTTTGTCATCGCGGCCGATCCGGATACGCTGCAAATGCAGCTTAAGACCTCCTCTGAACCTGATTATTCCAAGCTCGCTTCGATGAGGCTTCTGCAGCAAAAGATCGCTATGCAATCAAACTCCTTCGAATGGGTGAATGATTTCACCGTATATTCACCTCTTTCAGATATCGCCGTTTCTACGAATTTGAAGCAAATTTACGATGCGGAGTATTTCAAGGATGCCATACAGGAACGTTGGGATTATCGGGTCATCGTGTCGGACCGGGGACCGGAGAAAGCATTCGTAAGAGATTTGATCACGCCTTTCGAGTCCCTTTCCACACAGGCAGATCCGAATTTGTATGTCGAGGTCGCGTTCACGTCTAATAACCTTGTGAAAATGCTCGAAAGGTTTATGCAAGGTACGGTCGGTCATCCCTTTCTCTACCAGCCGGGCTTTGAACCGATTATCCCGCGGGATCTCGATCCTGAATTAGCTAATGCGATGGTCGAGCAATTCGACATCATTAGGGTACAGAACCCAACTGAAGGATCTAGCAAAATCACCTTTAAAGATGAACCGTATCTGGTGAATTACGTTATCTCAGACTCTATAGGCTGGTATATCGTAGATTTCCAGCCGATGAAGAAGGTGCTTGCCCCCATCGATCACAGCAAACGGATGTTTTATGCCGCAGGGCTGCTATTGCTGTTGCTGGGCATTGCCTCATCAGCGCTATTGTACCGCAATGTACAGAAACCGATTAACGATTTGATCCGGGCGGTGAAATCGCTCAGGCGAGGCGCGTATGATTATCGTATCAAGCTCGGCCCCTCCAACGAGTTCCATTATTTGATCGAGCAGTTTAACCTAATGTCCGAGGATATTCAGACGCTTATCGATAAAGTGTACGCAGAAGAGCTTCACGCCAAGGAATCCTCACTCAAGCATTTGCAAGCACAGATCAACCCGCATTTTTTGTATAACAACTTCGCCTATATTCAAAGCATGGCACAGCTGGAACGGACGAACGTGATTGTCGCTTTTACACAGCATCTGAGCCAATACTACCGCTATACGACCCGAACGGAGCAGCAATTAACTTCATTGGCAGATGAAATGGAGTTAATTCGCAATTACTTGGAAATCCATCGGATGCAGTCTGAACGGCTGCAATTTCATGAACATATTGAAGCTGGCATGATGTCAATTCTGATGCCGCGGCTGCTGCTTCAACCGCTTGTCGAGAATGCGATCGTGCATGGTATGGAGGGCAAGGCAGGGAAATTCGAAATCATGATATCCGGCAGCAGAACCGAGGATGGCTGGGAGCTCGCCGTAGAAGATAACGGGGTCGGAATGCAGCAAGAAGAGCTGGAATCATTAAGGCACTCCTTATCCCTGCAGGCAAGCTCGGACCGAAGCCTCGGCATGCGAAACGTTCATCAGCGTGTTAGACATTACTTCGGACAATCCTCGGGGCTTCAGGTTGAGCATTCATGCCTAGGCGGGCTCCGAGTGGCGTTGATGATTAAGGACGGAGGCGATTCCGATGTTGGAAGTTCTGATCGTAGACGATATCCCCTCTCAGGTTGATAGTTTTGCCGCTACAATTCCGAAGGAAGAACTGGGGATTGGCCGTATTCACAAAGCCTATTCCGGTAGGGAAGCTCTAACGCTATATCAGGAACAAAACATCCACATCGTTATTACGGATATACGGATGCCAGAAATGAACGGAATTGAGCTGATTCGTGAAATCCGCGAAATGGGGCGTAAAGTCAAAATTATCGTTATTTCAGGGTATGCGGATTTCGAATATGCGAAAAGTGTAGTTCCATATAATACCTCCGAGTATTTGATGAAACCGGTAAACCCGATCCAATTGCGGCAGACGCTGGCAAAGCTAGCCGAAGAAATCGCTTGTGAGCGGAAGCTGCAGCAACAGCAGCAGCGCGATGTATACGCCTTTCGTGAAAATTTGCCTGCGCTGCAAGGCGAGCTGTTGAATCGTCTATTGTACGGTAATTGTATCCCTAGTGCCGAACTCGAACGTAAGCTTTTCCTGTTAAACTTGCCATTCTCCTTGCAGCAGCAGGTAGGCTTGTTCATCGTAAGGCTGGAGGGAAAGCTGCAAGATTACGAGCGAGTGGATAAAGAGCTGATCGAATATGCGGTTACGAATATGGCTGAGGAAATGTTGCGAGACGCCTTTCATTTATGGTTTTGCCGAGACCATAATGAATACCTCGTCATGATTGTTTCGGCCAAAGATAGAACAGGCGCGAACGAGCAGGCCCTTCGGAATGGGATGGACACCCGGATGGTAACGTTAAAGAAAAAGGTGGAATCTCTCTTGAGCGGCAGCATTTCCATCGTGCTGGCAGAAAACTGGACGCACTTTCCTGAAGGCGTTCCCGGTCTGTATCGATCCGTAATCGATGGAATGAGGGTAATAGAAGAGAAGCGGCAAAGCGTCTTTCTGCGGATCGCTGACAATCACACTCAGGTTCAGATTGGTACGTTAACTTCGCTGTATCGACCGCCCCTTCTAATTCATTTGCTCGATACGGGAAACTGGGTACATGCTGAAGAAAAGCTGATCGAAATATTTATTGAACTAAATAGCAAGAACTATCCTCCCGAGCATGCGAACGAAGCTTATTTTGCCATTGCCAACGCTTACCAGTATATGGCGCACAAGAAAGGGAAGCTGCTTAGTGAGTTCGGCGAGTCTTCCTTCGGACTCATGCCGGCTGCTCCTTCGCTTAAGCAGTTAGAGAAGTGGGCATTCTTCATGCTCCGAAGCCTTAGGGAGCAATCGAAAGATTCATCAGAGAAGCAGACGGGTTTAGTTGACAAGGTCCACCATTTCATTGGGGTGAACACAGACGGCAACTTATCACTGCAGACGATCGCGGCGCATATCGGCCTTCATCCCGCTTACTTGTCGAGGGCATATCGGGCTGAAACGGGAAATAACCTGAGCGATTATATTATGCGATATCGGATGGAATTAGCCTCTTATTTGCTGCGCAGCACCGATAAAAAAATATACGAGATCGCCGAAGTGATCGGCTATCAGGCTGTTCCTCATTTTATAAAGCTGTTTAAGGCCTTTACGAACATGACTCCGCAAGAGTTTCGCGATCGCAGGGGCTTGTCGTGACATGGCTACTGGACTAGCAAACGTAATGGGTTGATGCCACCAAAGTTCATATGTTCCCTCGGACTGGCATTTGAATTGCCATTACCAGGTTAGACGTGTCATTCTGCCCGATGCGTCCGCCTACCCTATTTAGTTAATGACCTACCCGATTGGGTAGGTCATTTTTTGTTTTCCAAATATTATAATAAATATAGATTTGTTTTAAGGTAGGCAAGTACATGGAACCTTTGAAATATGTGAGTGTAAGCCCCAATTGTAATCGCATATTTGAAGATTGAAGGATCAGAAAGCAATAGACGGGCAAGGCGTGTTTTACCGCAAGGATGATACAAACCGTATTTCGTTCTTATGGGAGCAAGGGACGTTTAGAGGCGGAGTAGTCATGGATGTTATTTAAGTTCTTAGAAGATTTAAATGACAAGGAGGAGTAAGGTATCTTGCTGGGATGCAGAACATTGATAGTAAGTATGATTACGCCGTTTATACTAGGGGCGGCTAAAGCGGCTGCATGCAGCTGGAACATGGCGGCTGATGGCGGTGCTATAGTGCTGATTCATGTTTGATAACATATGACTATATGTCTTTTTAATCAAAGACAGTCACTTTTTAAAGATTGAACAAAGAAATCAAGCAAGTACATATTATAAAAAAATGTAGATTAGGAGGTAGAGATTGATGACTAAACGGCGTTATGTTTCTTTGTTAATTGCGTTACTTATTTTATTGGAAATGATTCACCCTGCTTCTACTTTTGCTGCATGGAGCAAGCCAGACCCTCAATTGAGTACAATAATGAACGGTGTTACCCGTGGACCCGACAGGTTTGTCGCTGTGGGAAGTAGTGGGTCACTTTATTATTCTTTAGACAATAGTGGAGGTCAGTTCTTAGGTAGTGTTGTGTCTGGTACTTCAGCAAGTCTCAACGATATTACCTATGCTGGAGGCAAGTATGTGATGGTGGGAGGGGCCGGGACGATCCTAACCTGGGTACCTGGACAAGCGCCTGAAATTTCCACCTCAAATACTAGCAATATTTTATCAAGCATCGCTCACGGGGGTGGCAAGTATGTAGCCACTGGGCAATTTGGAACAGTAGCGACCTCCTCTGATGCAGTATCTTGGACTAGTCAAATTCTTTCTGGTGCTGGTGGATCTTATATGTATGGCGTTACTTATGGTGATAAGTTTGTTACGGTGGGGCAGCATGGTGAGATATGGTCTTCACTTGACGGAGTAAGCTGGACAAAGCGAATATCGAATACAAGCAATTATTTGCAGGCTGTAACTTATGGCAACGGGCAATATGTGGCAGTAGGAACCACCGGAACGGTTGTGACATCACCCGATGGAGTGACTTGGACAGTGCAAACATCGGGCATAACACAATCATTAGGTAGCATTACTTATGGCAATGGCCGATATGTAGCTGTAGGATATGGGGGAACAATTGTGACCTCCAGCGATGGAGTTAGCTGGAAGCGAAGTGCATCGGGTGTCCCTGACTTTCTTCTTGATATTCAATATGGCAACAACACGTTTATAGTGGTAGGGGACAACGTGAATCTGGTATATGAAAACTCGACAGTAACTTACCATGGTAATGGCAGTACAGGAGGAACTGGACTTATAGATAGCAGCACATATGGGATAGGCGCATCAGCAACGGTGTTGGGACAGGGAAGCTTGGTGAAAACGGGCTACACGTTTGCGGGTTGGAACACCGCTGTGAATGGCAGCGGAACGAACTATGCGCCAGGCTCAACGCTGACTTTGGATATGGCGAGTGTGACGCTGTATGCGAAATGGACGCCCAACCCAACGTACACCGTTACGTATAACGGCAACAGCAGCACCGGAGGGGCCGTTCCTACTGACAGCGGAATGTACGAAACGGGCGAAGCGGTAAACGTACTAGGTAAGGGAAGCTTGGCAAAAAC
>NZ_JBFRGD010000021.1:0-135368 GCF_052115165.1 Paenibacillus sp. 2TAB23 | reverse complement strand
GGGTGGAAGCACAGCAATGTGTGCAGCTGACGAATACTAATCGGTCGAGGGCTTATCCTAAACACGTTTACCGTGACCCATACATCCGGTAGACAGCAGCAAGAAGGTTCAGCAAACCTTATCTTTCGTATCCAGTTTTCAGGGCGCAATGCCTTGTTGTTCAACCGTGCCTCTTTTGCAGTTGAAGCTCTTGGAGACATTTCAACGCAAATATGCAATGTTCCCTGATAGCTCAGTTGGTAGAGCACTCGACTGTTAATCGAGTTGTCACAGGTTCGAGTCCTGTTCGGGGAGCCATTATGCTCTCATAGCTCAGTAGGTAGAGTGCATCCATGGTAAGGATGAGGTCACCGGTTCGAATCCGGTTGAGAGCTCCAGTACTCTTTCAACTTTGAGGACAAGTTTTCATTTATGCATGGCCCGTTGGTCAAGTGGTTAAGACACCTCCCTTTCACGGAGGTAACAGGGGTTCGAGTCCCCTACGGGTCACCAATTTCCTTTTTTACAAAAGGCGCCTATATACTTGGACGCTTAGCTCAGCTGGGAGAGCATCTGCCTTACAAGCAGAGGGTCGGCGGTTCGATCCCGTCAGCGTCCACCATATCGCTGTTGGGGATTAGCCAAGCGGTAAGGCAACGGACTTTGACTCCGTCATTCTCAGGTTCGATCCCTGAATCCCCAGCCACTTATACTATGAGTCATTAGCTCAGTTGGTAGAGCACCTGACTTTTAATCAGGGTGTCGTAGGTTCGAATCCTACATGACTCACCATTTTTTATCTCACGCGCGCGTATGGCGGAATTGGCAGACGCACTAGACTTAGGATCTAGCGGGCGACCGTGGGGGTTCAAGTCCCTCTACGCGCACCATCTTTAACACCCTTAATCGGGAAGCACTTTGTATGTCAACAAAGTAACGTAGGTGGAAGTCCTACACAACATGGTTTAGCAAGAACATAATGAAATATGCGCGTATGGCGGAATTGGCAGACGCACTAGACTTAGGATCTAGCGGGCGACCGTGGGGGTTCAAGTCCCTCTACGCGCACCATACCATGAGAAAACCCTTGGCGAACAAGGGTTTTTTGCTGTTTACATACTTGAATGGTTAAGCTTGTCTTTTCGCTTCATTTGTTCAATTGTAATATCTGCTTGTCATTGACTGAAATGAATTTTCTGAAATGAAACATGATATCCGTATGTTGTTCGCGACTCTCCCTATATCCCCAAGAAACAATGTCAGAAATTGAACCTAACGGTGCATTAAGCTAATCGTCCCCCGTAAGTTACACCCATCGTTTAAGCAATCTCCAACTCATCTCCAAACTCATCTATATCGGTCGTTTATCAAGACAATCGAATAAAATGACTGTCGTTAAATATCAATCAGCTTAAAGATTAAGGAAATGAACGATAAACCAATTGAATGATTCATGAGCAGGAACCGATAAGGGTTTATCTGTCTAGTTGCTGCTGCATGGGTAGAGCACTGAATAGCAATGAATAGCATTGGTTAACAGGATGCTAGCCTATTGTAATGATGAGTTTTGTTAGGTGAGAATTCTCTTCATTTTGTGCATCGAGCTGTCGATATAGTTCATTGGGACTATTTGGAATCTATGAAGATGAAGGAGACTAGAGCGATGCATCAAAAAATGAGGAACCACAAACTTAGAGCTTTTATTGTTTTGCTAATCATGATAATTGGAATTAGCCATATAGGAAGCCACGGTTTGCAGACTGCTGCTGCCCTTGGAAACAGGAGCATAATGGCCGCCGAACCATCAAACACGGCAATAAACGGAGCTGCAGCGGCAAAGAATCCAGCAAGCAGCAAAGCGGAACTGGAGTATTGGCGGTATACAGCGGAAGGTATGCTGTATGCACCGCTTGTTTTGCCCAATGGAAATCTTTTTACGGTGACTGCTAATGGATGGTTATCGGTGTTGGACGGGAAAGGCAAAGAAGTGAAGCGTGTGAACAGTTACAGCAAGTTGTCTGCTCCAGCTATAAATGGGAAAAACGAGATTTATATAGCAGGCACGGGCGCACGGCTGTTCAAATATGATATGGCGGCAAATGGAGGGCAGGCAGGTATTTTTTATTTCAAGAATAAAAAAGAACAGCTGCAGCCCTCCGGCGTGGTGACGGATGGAGAAGGTTATCCGTATTTTTCATACCAGCATGCGATCCTGTCGCTAAGCAGTACAGGTGAGAAGCAGGCAGCTTTATTGCCTGACGGCGTCACGGTAAAGGAGCTCGCTGCAGGTAAGAGCGGCGTGTACGCCCTAGGCAGCAACGGCACGCTTTACGCAGTGCGTGGCGGAGCGGTAGTATGGGAGGCGGCATTGGAACAGCCGCTGCTTGGGGCTAAGCTTGCCGCCGACCGGGTTGGCGGCGGCGTGCTGCTGCTTGCGGGCAAAGCGGTCGCTGCGTATGAGGAGGACGGCAAAGTCCGATTCACGCGCGAGCTTGCGGCTGCGCCCGCAGGCGGCTGGACATCCCCGGTGCTTCTGCCGGGGGATGCAGGAGCTGTCGTTGCCGCAGAGCTTAGCGGCAACGGCATTGCTGCGTTCCGCCTCGCAGACGGGGCGGAACTATGGCGCATCAGCGCCGCCGGGGCAGGGGGCTACGGCCCCGCGGCGCTGGCGCCGGATGCTGCCGCCGGCATCGTGCTGGCCGGCGGCCGATCCGGCGCTGTGTACGCGATCGACGGCTCCGCCAAGTCGATCTTGTACACTTACGGCGGGCACGCCGCGGTTCCCGCGAGCAGCGTGGCGCCGATGGGTGCCGGACGCTTCGCGTATGCGTCCGGGAGCAAGCTCATCGCGGCGGGGCCTGTCCGGCCCGTCGCGGTTACCTACGCAGCGGCGACGCTGAAGCTGCCGCTGGATACGAGGCTCCTGCTCACGGACAAGCTGAAGCTGTCCGATCCCGTCGCCCTCGGCTTCCGCTCAGATAATGCGGCGATTGTCCGCATTACGGATAAAGGCGTTGTGACCCCAATGGCGGCGGGCTCAGCAAACCTATATGTCGACGTCATAACGAGCGGATACAAAGGCCAGCTCAAGCTTCCTGTTCAGGTTGCTGCTTCGGCCTCCAAGCTGAAGGTAAAGCGTGAGGCGAAGAAGGTCAGTGTATCTGGCAAGTCCTATACAGTTCAAACGGTGGTTATTCCTAAGGGAGTTCCAATGACGGCAGGTCTAGCAAGCCGCAAGGTTGGCATTGTTCAGCCGCTAGTGTCGATTGCAAAAGCCTACAACGCGGACGCTGCGATCAATGGCACCTACTTCGAGGCTTACGGAGGCATCCCGGAGCCGTACGGCACGATCATTACAGACGGCAACGTGGAGCATATCGGCAATACGGGCACCGCAATCGGTTTTACATGGGACGGCACCGTCATGATGGATTCGCTTCGCGTTAAAGTGCTAGGAGGCACGGACGGTTCATTTGCCTTCCCGAATAATTGGTATGTTTACTTCATTAATCGTACCCCGTCGGCTGGTGCTTCCTCAGCTATTATGTTTACGCCGAAGCGAGGAGCAAAGGTTGGCTTTGCTTTAGGCACGGCAATAACAGTGAGTAAGGGGAAAGTGACAAAGATTAGCAAGAAAGAGAACGTCAGCATTCCAGCGGATGGGTACGTACTTGTTTTTATAGGCTCAGAAGAAAAGCTGGCGGAACGCTTCAAGGTCGGCACGGTCGTAGACTATAAGCTTGAGATGACTAATCTATCAAGAACGCCAATTGCCTGGTCACGCGTGCATACGGCAGTTGGAGCAGGCCCTAGGCTGGTGAAAGACGGGAAGCTGGCGATCAACCCTGCGGGAGAAGGCTTCAGCAGCTCCAAAATTTTAACAGACTCTGCAGCGCGAAGCGGTATTCTCGTTAGAAAAGATGGAACTGTCGTCCTGGCGACCGTGTCTCAATCAACTATAAAGCAATGGGGACAAATCATGCTGCAGCTTGGCGCTGTGCAGGCGATGAACTTGGACGGCGGCGCATCCTCAGGTATGTATGCCCAAGGCAAGCTCATTACGACGCCTGGCAGGCTGATTAGCAACGGTCTCGTTTTCGGAACAAAGTTGAAGTGGTAAAAGAGCAGTATGAACCGTCCTCGTGTTGAGGACGGTTTTATTTTTTGAAAAGGTTCATAATCTATAGAAGTATAATCTGTCACAGAGTTAACCATTGACTTTTGACGTGAGAAACATTATCATTAAAACGTCAATGATAATCGTTATCAATTTTCGTTTGAAGAAACGGAATCCATATACTTATACTTATTTTTACATTCAGAAGATGTCTGCCGCGGCAGCAGAAGGAGCGTGCATGTCCAATGATTCGTCTAACGACTTCGGGTCTTGATATTGGTTATGATGATCGTCTTATCGTCAAGAATTTGAACATTGCTATACCACAAGGGAAAATTACGGCGCTGGTTGGAGCCAACGGCTCTGGCAAATCGACGATTTTGAAAACGATGGCCCGTATTATGAATCCATCCCAAGGCAGTGTGCTTCTGGACGGCAAATCGATTCATAAGCAATCAACGAAGGAAGTAGCGAAGCAGCTGGCCATTTTGCCGCAGAATCCTACCGCACCAGATGGACTGACAGTAGCCGAGCTTGTATCCTACGGACGTTTTCCTTATCAGAAGGGTTTTGGCTCGATGAGCAAGGAAGACCGTAGTATCGTACAATGGGCAATCGAAGCGACTGGCATGACTGATTTCGCAGACCGACCAGTTGACCATTTATCAGGCGGTCAGCGTCAGCGCGCTTGGATCGCGATGTCCTTGGCACAGGAAACAGATATCCTGTTTCTGGATGAGCCAACAACTTTCCTTGATATGGCGCATCAGCTCGAGGTACTACATTTGCTTCAAAAGCTTAACGCAACGAACAACCGTACAGTTGTCATGGTTGTACATGATCTAAACCATGCAACGCGTTATGCGCACCATATGATTGCTATAAAGACAGGTGTTGTTGTTGGCGAGGGATCACCAGCTGAAGTTATGACGCCTGATATTATGCGCGAAGTATTCAATATTGAAGCAGATATCGTTCCGGATCCGCGCACAGGCGTTCCGCTTTGCTTGCCTTATGCGCTTGCTGGACAACCGGCTGCCGACAAAGTAGCGGTTAAGAGAAGTGCGGAGCAAGAGAAGACGCTGACAGCTGCAGGAGCTTAGTCAGGATTACTTAGAATCAGATGTGTAATGCCTTTAGAGGCTTAATTGATTTGGCTTTGCAATTGAAGAGGCTGCTCCCGAGCGATTCTTGCTATTGGGAACAGTCTTTTTTGTATGGAGAATGAACAAATCGCCTTATCGGTTTATGTCATTATAAGAAGCAAGGCGCAAGGAGCAAGGAGCATAAAGCAAGAAGTAAGGATTAGAAGTAAGAGGCAGGAGGCAGGGAGCAATGAGAAAGGAGTAAGAAACAAGAAAAAAGAAACTATATAAGTTGAAATGATGAATGAGCTGCGCAGGCGGAGAGAAAAAAGTCGTTCTGGAGACATGCAATGTTCGCTTTTGCAGACCAAATGATAACTATATATGAAGTATCGAATCAAAACCATTTGGCTGCAGCGGCGACCGGAAAAATGACTTTATTCACGCAGCGTTAACGGCATACTCATGTTTAGCTCATCTTATATAGAAGTAAGAAGTAAGAAGTAAAAAGTAAGAAGTAAAAAGTAAGAAGTAAGAAGTAAGAAGTAAGAAGTAAAAAGTAAGAAGAAAGAAGAAAGAAGAAAGAAGAAAGAAGTAAGAAGTAAGTAGTAAGAATCAACAAGTAAGAATTARGAAGAAAGAATTAAGAAGTAAGAAGTAAAAAGTAAAAGTAAAAGTAAAAAGTAGTGGGTGTGATAAGAAGCAACAACTAAGGATCAACAACTAAGTTAGGGTGTAAGACAATTACAGGAAGATTACCGTCATACTCTTCTGATTATAAATATTCAGGTCAGCAATGCAGGAGTATATATGTTTTAAAGAATCATTTGTCATACTGGTTCCGCAATTGCATATGTTTTAAAGGATACAGCAAGCTAAGAAAAAACCAAATTCCCGCGTCATTATTAGCTTTTCTGGCTTTGAGGATATGCGCAATAAGAGCTTTTAAAAAAAGATTAAAACTTTTTTGTAAAAACAGTTGCTTTTTGTTTTCAGGGGTGATATATTATTACTTGTCGCCGCGATGTTAAACATCACGAACGACGAACGAAAGTAACGTGCGGAAGTGGCTCAGCGGTAGAGCATCGCCTTGCCAAGGCGAGGGTCGCGGGTTCGATTCCCGTCTTCCGCTCCATAATTTGTGCGGCCTTAGCTCAGCTGGATAGAGCGTTTGACTACGAATCAAAAGGCCAGGAGTTCGAATCTCTTAGGCCGCGCCATTTTCTCAACATTAGACGCAATTCATTTACACTTCGGGACGTAGCTCAGCTTGGTAGAGCACCTGGTTTGGGACCAGGGGGTCGCATGTTCAAATCGTGTCGTCCCGACCATATTCATTTATTTGCGGGTGTAGTTCAATGGTAGAACTTTAGCCTTCCAAGCTAATAGCGTGGGTTCGATTCCCATCACCCGCTCCAACTATTTAAACCCGAAAGCCTTGCGCAGCAAGGCTTTTTTTGTTGTCTTCATTCGACATGGCTTCACTACATTAGCTCCTTGGTGTCCGTTTGGTGTCCAAGCTGATTTTTTGGGTTAAGTACATCAAACAAATCTGCACTACCTCGACTGACAGTTGTTTTATCGCGCTGCATATAAATATCTGTAGTGGTGGCCAGTTTAGAGTGGCGCAACTGCTCTTGGATCGTTTTCAAGTCAGCTCCGTACTCACGAAGCAGCATAGCAGTTGTGTGGCGTAAATCATGAAGTCTGATGTGTGGTAGCTCATGCTTGCTTAAGAAACGCCGCCAAGTTAGTGAAGGGGTGTTTGGATAATATTTCTCACCGTTCCCACCATGGAAGAGATATAGCTTGTCGCCGCCTTTCCAGTCCTCCGGATCATATCCCATTTTGTTTTTCATCCATTCGCGCTTGTACGTTTTTAGCTCATCCATATACCAACGAGGCATAGGGACAAATGCTTCTGATTCCTCAGTCTTTAATTCAGCTTCTACAGATCTTCCTTCTTCATCGAACGATATCTGCTTCTCTACATAGATACCGCCATTCTCCATATCGACAGCCGGCCATTCAACGCCGAGCATCTCGCCGCGTCTGAAGCCTCCAAGCAGCACTCCAAGAAAATATAGCTTCCATACTGTAGGAGCGGTGTATAGCTCTGCAATGACGTTTGCGATTTCATCCTTCGTGTATGACTTCTTACGAGACTTTAATTCCTTCTTCTCTTTCTTATCAGCTTTAGGGCGGGAAACACCTTCGATTGGATTCTTAGCGATTAGTCTCCACTCATGAGCGTGGTCGAGAATCGATTTTAAGGCCTTGTAGATGTTGAGCAGTGTATTTGTGCTTAGCGGCTTATTACGCTTGTCCTTACGGGCTTCAGGGCTTCTTAATCCAGTCATGAATGTGACGATGTGCATGGTTGTAATCTTATCCAACTGGTAACGGCCAAAAGCAGGTATTAAGTGAGTGTTGATGTAAGCCATATAGATTTTACGTGTATATTCACCTAAGTTCTGATCGGCGTAGTTCTTCTTCCAATCGAGAACAAAAGCTTCGAATCCTTTTGCACCAGGCTTCACCCAGTCGCCGCCTTTAACTTGCTCTTCGAATTTAGCTGCTGCAAGCTCAAGCTCGCCTTTACGCGGCTTATGATCGAGTGTAATGGTTGTTGTCTCGCGCAGCCGTTTGCCGTTTGCATCATAGCCTAACTCTGCTATGAGCCTATAAGAGTTTTCTCCTCTTTGTTTCCAGTTTGCCACAGATTTTATACCTCCATTTTGTGATGTTTGATACATTGCTGGCAAGCTCGACACTGAGACTTGCCAGCGAGAACAGTTTCATATAACGGATAGTGTTACGATATTCGTTTCTTGATCTTAGGTTCTTCTTTCGTGCTTTCAAACCATTCAAGGAATGCGGGGCGAGAAACGAGTGTTCGGCCACCAACCTTGGAGCTATGAAACTTCCTAGAGTTGACCAAATTATAGGCTTGTACCCGCCAATGCCTAAGAACTTTTGAATATCGCTGACAGAGAGAACGGGAGGTAGTAATTCCTCATTCTTAGTTAATTGAATTTGATTCTTTTTAATTGGCATGGAGATTAGGGGCTCTTTAGTGCTCTCCGGTTCGGCTTCATATTTAATGCGAATTGTTATATCGCATTTTAATTTTGCAAGTCCTCTAAGTACAGGGACTAGCCAGGCTTCTATATCGGTGGTTCCCGTTTTCTCGTTGTATTTGAAGTCCATTGTGGGTCCCCCCTGGATTATTAATGCTCATAGCTGCGGATATAGTGATTCTCCATATTAGAAATCTCACTTCTCAATTTTGGAGAGACAGGCATTCTAACCTTCTGAATCGGAATGTTTGGATTAGGCGTTGGTTACTGATGGTCCCTTATCATTATTGTTTTTGTGCAAAAAGTCCTTCAATGTAAGCTAATATTATTTTTCTTTCCTCATTGGTTATTAATCTATTCCGAAATGTTATTTCAGGCTCCAGTGTGAGTAGATTGTTTAAATCAGTCCAATATGGTTCGTCTTCACCAACAACATCAACACTCCTTCTATATCTCTCGTCGTTCAATTGTTCTAAATATTTATCATCACCTAGGATTTCTTCTCCTTCAATGTACCCCGCAGCTTGCAATAGTTCAGCGTAATATATACCCAAAACTCTAGAAAGCTTTATTAAAACCTCGCTTGAGGGGTAATTTGCTTTTTTTCCGTTTTCAATTTGGGATAAATAAGCATGAGATATTTCGGCTTCATTGGATACATCTTTCAAAGTCAATTCTTTTTTCTTTCTGATCGATTTCAAATATTCTCCAAATTCTACTAGGTCCATCATTAAATGACACATCCCTTCTAAACATAAATTATACATAAAAGTTCACTGTAGTTACAAATTTATTTTACTAGGTATTGAAAGAGTTACATTGATATGATAATGTAACTACAGATACATTATATTTAACTGAGTAACAAAAGAGAGGAGGCACGAAATCATTGAAAATAAAATTGAAAGATATTGCTCTGTTTGAGGAAAAGCTTATTCGAAAAGGTTTTTCAAAAAAAGCATTTGCTGAGGCAGCGAGTATTGGACAGGTCACAGCATTACAAATTTGCAATGGTGACAGATCACCTTCGCCGAGAATTGCGAAACGCATTACGGATACGCTCGAATGTTCGTTTGATGAAATATTCGAGATCGTCCGAGCAAAAGCAAACGCAAAGTAACCTGAAATTAAAGAGATTCCCCGCACCAAGCACAATAAACAAGCCGCAGGCTACCCAGCTGCCAATGCACACATACAAGTGAAAGAGAGGTGATGACGATGAGTAGCACAGCAGAGTTCATAGAAGTAATTAAATCGGAAGTATCAGAAGATGTGTTCACTCGAATTTGGAGTAAGGCTGAGCCACTAATTGAAAAGCGGCTGTTTAACAACTCTTTTAACCTCAAGGGCGCAGCTAAATACGTGGGAGCAAGCGAAGACTTCATGCGCATACTTTGCCGGAAAAAGAGGATTAGATTTTATAAAGTGGGCAACGAGTACCGACTGAGGCAATCCGTTCTAGATGATTGGATGCACGCCCAGGAGCAAGACAACTATTGCGAAACTGAGTAACGTATGCGTGTAAGTGGGATAAGCGAATGCAGGCAATCATCATTAATCTATTATTCAATAAGAGTCGCGGGGAATTCCCGCAAGATCCTGTTAATTTAAACGGTGGTAGCAATGGAAGAGATTACTGAGGGTAGTATCCCGCTGTCGCTAGAAGCCTTGCCCGAATTTGGTCTCAGCGGAGCCCTACGCAGCATCAATTACTGGTCAAAAATCTAATTAGAAAGGGCGAATGAAATGAACCAACTGGAATTGACAGCAGCTAAGCACCGAATAGATTTAATGCAGCGCCACTTTCCGAAAGGCATAACCCCTGATATTATCCGTCTGCTTAATGATGTGGAGGAGCTGCTCAAACAAGCTTATATCGCTGGTAAGCAAGCTGCAGAACAGGAGTCAACAGAGAGCTGGAGCAATCAAAGCTGCATCGGGTATGTGCTTCATGCCGCTAAACGAATCTCTTTGTCGGACGTCGATATTCAGCGTTTAGCTAGAGCCATGCATACTGCGCACGATACGCTTACATTGGAAGAAGCATCCGAGTACTATGTTAAGTCACCTTACTAGGGGAATGGTCGAATTACTTATTAGATCGTCACGTTTCTGAGGAAGGAGGTTGATTCAATGGCATATGTAAATGAAGAACAGGAGAGCGTTGCGGTATTTGATAAAATCTCGAATTGCTGGGATGTTTATAGCTGCGTGCAGAAGCAAGTGACGAAGCTGTATAAGATCGCCACTCCATATTGGGAGGAGAAAGCTGACGGTCGCGTCATAGCAGCAAAGTGGAAGTTGAACGGCAATCAGGTCAGATTCGCAATGGAGAGCGTAGCAAAAATGAGTGAAGAACAAAAAGAAGCCTCTAGGCAACGGATGCTTGATATGCACGCTAAACGTGCATCAAACGTCAGCGAATAGGGAGTGAAAATGATAATAACCTCGGGAGGTAAACCATGCATATGCAAATAACACAAATTTCGGCTCCGGATACAACACCACTTCAAATGGACGAGCACGAAACAGCCCTAATTCATTATCTTCGCTCGTTAAGCTGGGAGATCGTATTGGAAGCTGGTGACGGAATGTTGGAGCAGTCACGTGAGAGTGAGCTGATTGCGTTCAGAGAATGTAAGCGAGGAAACACTGCAAGCTCGCGTGGGTTTGAAGAAAGGGCCCAGCAAGTAAGGAAGCTGGCTGAATTGGTTGGAGCGGCAAACGCTGATTATCGGGCAAATATAGCTGATGGGAATTTGAATGAAGTCACTGAAAACGAAAAAATCACTACTGCAGTATCCTTGGCGGGGTCGCAGAAGTGATTTCATGAGTAGACCAGAAGGCCTGTTGGCATTTATTCTACTTCATCCTTCTCAAAAATGCAACGGCCTTCTGGATCCAAACTAGAAGGGTTGTGCGCTTCAGTGGAAAATAGCAATGAATTATCGAACTTATTGCATGAAGATTCGTGCGGAGAAGACCTTTTGTGGATCAGGAAATTGAATCGATTCTTCCAGGACATGCTTCAACAGATGAAAGCCAAAGCGGAGTGCCTTCAGGAGAGAGGAATCATTAAGGAATCAATTCGAGACGCGATTAAAGATTTTGCCTCGTCTATTATCCAGCATTTCAATTCAAGAGGTGAATTAGTTAGAGTTTCTGCTTCTTTCCCTGTAGATTCCCCTGATGAAAAGATTGAATTGTATTTTAGATTTGAAAGTGCTTTGAGACTAGATTTTTATATTAGTGAATGAGTTTCATTTTTCTGAACTGTTAGGAAAAATAGCTCAATGGAAAGGGAGTGGGGCTTTGAAGAAACGGCAGCGAAAGAAAAATGAGCGTCATCCTGGTTATATGGGAATTCTCCTAACAAACAGAGTTACCGGTGTTATGCAGTTGGGACAATGTCGCGCTAAGAGTCCAAGAGCATTCAGACGATTGTTCGATAATGCTCAACGGTTACTGGATCGTAACAAGGATTTAGAAATGAGTGGAGGCTGGACAAAGAATCGGCGGTGAGGTGATATGACTGAAAAGAAAAGAAACTTTTTCACTTTACCAAACAACATCTTTGAAGTGGGCTTAACGCCATTTCAACTTGCGGTTTATTCATATATCAGTAGATGCGGTAATAATTCCGAGGCGGCTTTCCCTAGTTTCTCAAAAATAGCTGAGAAAACTAATATGGGTGAACGGAAGGCAAAAGATGTTGTAAAGGAATTAGTAGCTTTAGGGCTTCTGATTAAACAGAGGCGGCAGAGCGAAAAAGGCAATCAAAGTAATCTGTATAAAGTTGTAGGGCCAACGGAGAGAGGGGGCATATCTGAACCCTCTGAGGGGCACGGTCGTACCCCTCAAAATGCTTCTGGTAGTGCATCAGATGCACTTACCCTAGTGCATGACATGCACAAGGGTGGTGCACCACATGCACAGTATAAAGAACTAGGTATAAATAACAAGAAAGATAAAGAAAATAATACATCGCATTCACATGCGACGTCACACTTTTTAAAAAGCTATGATTCAAATATCAAAGAAGAAATAGAAGACACTATTATATTCTACTATGCAATGTATAGGGATCGTTTAGAGAAAAACCATCCGAAGTTAAAGCATGATCAGCTTATGAGGATATACGAATAGTTTTCGGAAAACATATACGCCTATGGTGATATGGAGGACATGATCGAAGAGTTCTTCAATACAGTTAAACAAACTGATTTTAATATTAATCATTTCTGTACAGATGGAATGATACGTGTACTGATTGATAGAGTCAGATAAAAGATGGTCTGAATAGGACAGGTAAGAAAGAAGGAGCTCATTGCGACATTAATGATCATACGATAAATGAGCTGCTATCCATGAAATAATTAAATCGCAAAGGAGATGATACTTTGGCAAGGAAGGATTCAAAAACCTATCTCTTCAGCTTTAAAGGCGATGAACTGCTGATTGAAACAGACAGGACGAAACCTCAGGCGTTAGAAGCCTTATTAAGGCTTATTCTGCGGGAGTGGAACAAAACCAGCCCCGATAAGCTGGATGCCTTTGTAGAGCGGATTAACGATCATCATAAGCGTATCAAGGAAAAGCTGCAGCCTCGCGAGCCCGAACCGGAAATGGAGATTTTGGATTTCAATTTTTGGGAATCTATGATGCAGCGGATTCGAGAGCCTTAACTTTGCAGGAAGGAGGATGCATGTAAATGGCACAAAAAGTTGCTATGACGATTCTATTTGACCGCTACAGGTTGTTCAACCACCTAATTGATGGCGGCGACGAAACGAACTTTGACCAGCGGGCAACCTTGATAGACGCGATAGACAAAGTCGTGAAAGACATGCCTAAAGTGGAGGCCGAAATCATTAAGCAACGGTATCTCACGCCAGAAAGTGCTTACTTGAAAGATTATCAAGTATTCGAAGCGCTGGGCTTAACACGGGCTGCTTATGTGAATTTTCGAAACGATGCTTTTGAGAAGATAGCAGCGGCTTTGTGATTTGCGAAATATGAATCAATAACCCAAAGAGAAAAGGATGATCAAATATGACAGTTATCAACATGGTTAAGAGCGATGCAGGGGAAGCAATGCACCTGTTCGAGGTAATGCAGAAGCATGGAGTTAAGTGCAGTTTGGAAATGAAACATGGAAACGCCGATCCTATGGTTTCAATTGCTTCAGCTGCTGTACAAACCGAGTATGTCGAAGGCAGTGATGGTGATACGGTTGTTGTTAGCTTGAATGATGTTAACCTTGCATTCCCACTAGGTGAGTATTCTTACTCAAAATTCATAAGCGATATCCAGATTGATATTGCTATCGCATCAGAGATTCATACGGCATGGTTCAGCAGCGCGGAGATGTCACCGGAAGCGATCGAAGCGGCAAAGATATACGATTCCACAGGCGGAGAGTTTGACGATAAAGAGGTTTGGTTGGATGCAGCGGACGAAACAACATTCGACGATCAGCTCCACGCCTTGAAGCTTTACATGGAAGCCGGTCAGATTATCAAAAGCACCCAAACAATCGGCGGAGGCAATCAAATCTTGACGGTCGGTTATGAGGCAACAGTAAACGCGCCTGTGGGCTTCCGACTGGACGGGCGTGAACAAGCTCTAATCAGTTTCATACGTGGGCTGTCGTTTGATGACATACTGGATGCGACGAATTCTCTGTTTAGCAAAGCTGACCATACGCAATTGGAGGCTATCCAGTGGGAAGACGCAGCCGACCGCGTCAGGGCGAAAGGATTCCGTGAACGTGCTGGAAATCTCAGAGAACTTGCGGAGCTGCTGGGGCTTGCCAACACCGACTACTGCGCCCATATCTTAGCTACAGAGAGCGAGACAAACGATGCAGGCAAGTAATAGCACCGCCGCTCTAGAACGCCCGCACAGCGACACAGCGGAGTTGGAGCGTAACAGCCAGCAGCAAGCCTCCATGCTTCGGAGGATAGAGCATGAGCGGCGTACGGGCTCCAAGTGTATCAAACACCTAAGCAATTTGATTGACCAACTAGACTGCTTAAAGCGCGAGCGGCGTAAGCTGCTGCTTGGCAAGCTATTAACCCTCCACTAGTTATAGGTGTTTTCTATTAAGGTGGTGAAGTAGTGCGAATTTTTTCAATAAGAGAGCCGCCCGAGGAACGGATAGTCTCAAACCTCAAATTATGAAAAGGCAGGTAATACACATGACAAAGAAATATAACCAGGTAGTTACAAACTCGAAAAATCAGTCTGATTTTGAAACAATCAGAACGCCACATAACAGCCATGTCATTGATAGCGCCATCCGAAATGGAAAAACGGTTGGCGAAGCTGCAATTGAAATCGTTAAGGCGGGGCTTCACCTTTCACCTGAAGAAATTGAACAAAAATCTGTTGAAGCCATCGTCGCTTACGCTAATGAATATGCAGCTCAACGAGATCCATATGTCGCTGCGAGAATGAAAAGCGAAGGCCTTATTCCGGACAATTCAAGTACTGGTGATGAAGACGTTGATATTATCGTTGCGGAAATCCAGTCGATAATGAATAGCCGCAAGTAACATTGGAGCCCGGCGCGTTCCTGTGAGTCTCTTAAATTAACAGAAGAAAAGGTGTTTCATTTGTTCGGAGCTGAACAAATTAACACCTACAGCGTTATGTCAGAACGTCCGCTGCATGATATCGTGGACTGTTTCAAATTGGACTATCCAAGGCGTAAGGTAGCTTCCGCAGTAGAACAAGACGGTCTATATGTAATTCGATACAGCGAGCCGCTTAAAACCCAAAAGTAAGTCAATCATACAAAAGGAATGGTGAAAGTAAATGAAAAAGCAAATTGAAGCAATGAATCAGGCAAAAGAAAAGCTCGAGGTGCGCATTAGCGACCTTAATACAGGAATTAAGAAAAAAGCTAACGAAAAGGCTACCGCAGAGGCGCTTTACCGCGAAATGCTTCTGGAAGATTCCAGCGGAGAGAAGACTCATTCGACAACTGAATTGAGCAAGGTCAAGCAGCGCGCAGAAGCCTTGGAACTAGAAATTCAGGTCGATTCAGATCAACTGCAAGTATTGGAAGCCGGTAAGGAGGGAGCGGTCCAAAAGTCCCTGCCGGATATTGAAGCAGCGCGCACAAGAGCGTTGGAAGGTATTAAGGTCGAGCTTGATAAAATTGAGGAGGAAGCCCGCGAATTACGCGCCAAGCTCACTCTTAAAGTCATGGAAGCAAATGTTCCTTTAAAGAAAGCGCAGGAGTTGCTTCAGGATCTGAAAGGAGCAGAGTACATGGCCGGTGTTCCATGGGATCGTCAAACAACTGATGTTGGTGTCCCTACAAAACCAAAACTCTATACCATCGTGCCAATTGGTATGGGTCAGGGAACGAAGACATACGACGAATCATGCATTATGCCCGCTGAGGATGAATTAACTAAAGCTTATGCACGCGGAGAAGTTCCAGCGTGGGTTCAGCATTACGCTAATACGGGCAAGCTGGTTACGGATGAAGAAGCAAGGAAGCATGCCGAGAAACGGAGCAACCCGACAGAAGGCAAGGGCTTCGTAGACCGTCTGCTTAACAGGTAAGCAAGCATTTTATTTGTTAAATAAGAACTAATTACGAGCTGTATCCCATTATAGGGATGCAGCTTTTTTATATATTTATTTTGAAAGACTACGTTAAGACCGCGTCTTATAGCATCTAACAAAGACGAATGAATGCCTATTAAGAATTTTTAACTCCAAATATTGACTACCAATGTCTTCTGTATCTTGCAAATCAGCAATTCAGAAGTTTTTACTATAAACAATAGTTAAATAACTCATTTGGAAACAATTGACTAATTTAATAGTGATGTGGTACTCTATTAAAGCGGCAAAATACAACATTTGGGGTAATCGGATATATAAGGTTACTTTATGTGTATTTTATTAGCATATCATAAATTATATTGAAGAGGATGGTTAACTTAATGAAGAACAAAGTTATGAAAATTATTGGTGCAACTGCATTATCTATTTCACTTATATCGGGAGTATCTAGCGCTGTTTCGGTAAATTCTTCTAATACAGTTTCGGCAGCGGGTAATTTTGAAATTACTCCTTTTGCAATAGTGGATACATTCACTATGAATTTACTAGGTAATGAAGCGGACCCTGATGCTCCGTTTAATGTAACAATTGGTGCTCCAAATATTAAACTGTATGCAAAAAATACAGGGACAACATCTTATAGAGTTGAAGTAAAACACAATACTAAGGATAGGGTCATCTTTAATCAAACTATTCCAGCAAATAGTCAAGCATATGAATTTATTAATAATGACAGCAATCCACTCGTGCCTTCAGGAGCTTATACAGTGACTATTTACGGTGGAGCAGGTCTGCCAAAAGGACAAGTTGTACTTAAAAGTTCTGACACTCCGTGGTAATAAAAGGTAAATAAAAGCGATATGAACTTGCAATGCAGATACAACAAGTGTTGTATCTGCATTGTTTTTTTTATTTTTAACGCAACAGCGTCCATGACTGCGTATTGAATTAGACCTATTGGAAGGATTTTATGATTATGACTGATGAAAAAAAGAGTCAAAAAATATTTATATATGCTGCTTAACTTAAATGTAAGCTAAGCAATTATTTAGATTTCCCCTTCTAAACTGAAGAAGTATAAGTGAAAATAATAAGCTGGATTTAGAAACAGAATATTTTTTTGATCTATTAGCGTGAAGGAATATGTCCAAGGAAAATCAATAGAAGAACAGGTTTAGTTCTTCTATATAAATATGGAAGTAGTAGAATTTGAATGGAATAAATGGTTCATGATGAACATTTATATGTGTAGCATTGCATGTTATATTAAGTCTACTCATGAAAGAAGGGGAAAAAATGAATAAAAAGTTATCTGGAAAAAAGCTAATCTATTTGGATGGTATTAGGGGGCTCGCGGCATGTGCCGTGGTTATTTCGCACTACATACAGGTATTTTATCCAGCTGCACTAAATGGAAATTCGCAACAAGCTCATTTTCGATGGGATATTTGGTACGGTCATTCTCCAATTAATTTATTTTATAATGGACAATTTGCCGTTTGCTTATTTTTTGTGCTTAGTGGCTATGTGCTTAGTGTCAAATTGTTTGAAAAAGAGCTTGATAGTGAAACCTACCAAAAGCTGCTGCATTCCAGCGCCATACGAAGGTACATTCGTCTTGTCGTCCCTGCTGCGATATCCGTCTTGCTAGTGTATCTAGCTATTATCACTAATGCCTTTCATCTCCATGAAATATGGGGAACAACACTGACGGATATGAAAAAGAACTACTACGCTTTAGATACAAACATATACACCGTTATTAAGGCTGCAATTTTTGATCCGTTTTTCCGTTTTGAAGCACATCCCTACAATCCGGTCCTTTGGACAATGGGATATGAGCTATTAGGTTCTTTTTTAATTTTCGGTTTTCTTGCTCTATTTGGACGAGTGAAACAAAGATGGATTGTGTATGTGGTCTTATCTATTGCGTTTATTCAAACTTATTTTGTCGCTTTTTTGTGGGGAATGCTGCTTGCCGATTTGCTCAAGCACAAATGGATACACAGCAAAATAACAGCAGTAACTGTGCTTTTAATCGGAATTTACTTAGGTTCCGCGCCTTACACTTCATTGATGGGGACTATGTACGAACCTATAGAAATGTGGACAAAGAATATCAATGTATGGTTTCAATTTAAAATTGATCCACGACTGCTTGCACGAACACTAGGTTCTGCTATGATTTTGTTTGCTATGCTTCGTTTGAAAGTGCTACAGCAGGTGTTTGGATGGAAGCCGTTCGCATATTTAGGACAGATTTCATTTTCTCTTTACCTCATTCATTTTACTTTCCTAAATACGTTTTCTGCATTCCTGTTTAGTAAAGTAATTCATCACTTTAGTTATAATCTCGCCTATGCAATTACTTTCGTCGTCTCCATGGTGCCCTTATTTATTTTGTCGCATTACTATATGAAATATATCGATCAAGGTGCACTAAAACTAGCTCGAAGAGTTGAAATAATGATGACCGCACTACACAAAAAACGCGAAGTTAAAAGCAATAAATGGAGCGCCGAAGTTTAAAGTATCTTTTTAATGGGGTGAATTTAATTTCGAGTAGATTATTTCGCATCCCATTAGCAATAGCAGCTCAATTGAACGTGATAATTACTACGAAAAATGATGCTGAATTTTAACGGATGTACAAAAAAATATAGGCATCATCAGTGGTCCGGGCAATTATGGGTCCCTCTGGGCTTTCAAACGACTGCGGGTACGCGTGAGCCCGATTTCCTGCTAGATTTTATTTTAAGAATTCACTTTCGCTTTCGCTTAGTAGACTTGATGGTTGAAAACATGAAAAATACGCTACATCTAAAAGTATTGAATTTCATATCTTGAGTAATCAGGTTAAAGCGAAACTGATGAAACTCAGATTGTGAAAGCACAAGTGGATTTTTATATTGTATAGACCAATAAAAGAAACAGCGTCTGCTAGGGACGTGAAACTAAGTCCTTACAGCCGCTGCTTTATTCCACTATCGTTACCCGTTAGTTTAATGAAGATTGGGTTGAATATCCCCGAATTGACTTGGGCGGACCAAGAGCCGAATGGCCCGAAGTTTGAATATGGTGTTAGGTGATGTTGCTGGCATCTTTAAATCTACTGTAAATTCCATTCGTGATCCCTAGGTCCCTTCACGAATAGTGGATACGCCATCAAATTGTAAATTCTTTAAGTCAAAATCTTTAATCCAAAAATAAACTTTTCCAGTATCATCCCAGTCCATATTAGTACTGTCTTCCGAATCTATTTGTAGTAGGAGCCTCCAA
This sequence comes from Paenibacillus sp. 2TAB23, assembly GCF_052115165.1. Lineage (NCBI taxonomy): Bacteria > Bacillati > Bacillota > Bacilli > Caryophanales > Paenibacillaceae > Paenibacillus > Paenibacillus sp. 2TAB23. Next base: position 116,244 of record NZ_JBFRGD010000021.1, on the reverse strand, counting down.
CCCTCGCCCTTATATTCACCTTGAACTGGATCATGATATCCATAAAGTCTATTCATTCCTACATGGAATTCCGAAGTATGGCCTTCTATATATTTATTTGAGAAATTTTCCAGGAATACTCTCCAGTACTTTTCTTCATCATTTCCTGATAACCTAAGCAATTCATGTACTTCAAAAGAATCCGAACTGGGAACAGTCCATTCAAGTTTTGGTATAACTCTCGCACTTGAAAACTGCAATTCTTCCGATAGTTCTTTAGGAGGTAGTGTTCTTACTAGGTTTTTTATATCTCCGTCGTAGAATAAAACTTTTGAGGTCTCAGGGTTATTATCAAAATCGGCTTCTTCATACATCGCTTCGGGATTTGCTGTATAAAAAAAATAAATGATACCTTTAGTTGGATGAATATCGTTATCTGTCTGAATGTTAGGCATTTCTTGCAAATTGATCTGCGCAATGAATGACATAGGGTACTCTTTCCAACACGGCCATTCAATATTTGCAGGCAAATCTGGTTGGCCCCCTAATTTTGTTTGACCAATTTCTAATTTTTTCTCTGACTCTCTTTCCGTTATTAAACGGATAGATGGCTTGATCATTCTTTGAAAGGTTTCCGAATAGTCTTCTAGTCCTGCTTCTTGAAACATAGATAAAATGTCTGCCTTTGCATCCATTACTGAGCTCATCCCATCATTTTCATTATTATTTGTGTATTTCTTGCCACATCCAGATAACATCAAAATAAATATTAATAGAAAGATTTGTATACGTTTCAATTAGTTGCTCCTTAAATTTTTGATTTATATTGTCCGTTACAGCAATTTCACCTAACGTCTTTTTTACGAATTACGCAAATTCTCCTTACTTGAAGTATTCGCGAAGTGATTAGGCTATCCTGCCCGTTAGCTCAACGAGGCTGCCGATTTATGCCGGCAGCCTCGTCCTAGTGGTTTCCCGTTAGCGCAATAAGATTTTGCTAACAAGCATTTTGTCTATTATATAGATAATTGCCAATACGTGAATAAAAGTAAACTCCAGTAATAGATCTCTATTTTTTCAGCTACATCAAGACTTAACTAACGATTTCTATTTCAAACCGACCACAATCAGTCCTTCTGAGGGTAAATCTACTGTTTGGTACTGTTCAAATATCCTATAATTACCTTCTAGGTCCACTATCCCAGGCTGTCCTTTATAAATAACACATCCATGTCCATCCATAAATCTTGAAGCTTTATCAAAAATAGGCTCAATAACATAATCACCATTAACATCAATAAATCCCCATTTTTCTTTTTCTAACACTGGAGCTAGCCCACTACGAAAGTCGTTAACGTTCTTAAACTTGTTAGGAATTATCTCATTTCCAACTACATCGATAAATCCATATTTTTTCCCTCTAAAAAATGCTGCTCTCCCATTTGAAAAGTTTCCAATAAATTTGTATTTTGGCGTCAAAACAACTTCTCCATTAGAATTAATACAACCATGTTTATAAGATTCATTAATAATTACTGCAAGACCTTCAGAAAATGATTGTGCATTTTCCCATTGTGGATCAATAACAATGTTTCCAAGAACATCAATATAACCATGCTTATTTCCTATCTTCACAACTGATAATCCTTCAAAAAAAGCATCTAAGCGGTCATAAATAATCGGGATACATACACTTTCATTAGCATTAATTGCGCCAAATTTACCCGAAATTTCAACAGTTGCTAGTCCATCAGCTGTGAATCTTGAAAATCCATCATATAGATATGGTATAATAAGCTCCCCCGAGTAGTTAATAAATCCAAGTTTACCTCCATCTTCTTTTCTCACAGCTGCATAACCGTAAAAATAATCAGTTGCCCAATCATATTTGTCGGTTCTTATCTCCAGGTTTTCTCTTGTTAAAAACTTATATCCAATTTTTTCGATAATTAATGCATAACCTTCAGCAAAACGATTAATGTCTTCAAAGTTCTCCTTACTAACCAATAAACCATTCAAATTAGAAATTCCATATCTCATTTCCATTATTTATTAGTCCCCCAGTAATCTTTGAAAAAAGTAGTATATTCTTGGTGATCACGTTTATTCAAAACTACATAATTACTATAATTATTACTTCCACCAAATTCTAACGGAATAATATGATGAATATCATAACCATCCCATGAGCTCCCCAACATGCCACATATTAGAACTATGCTGCCGGCACCATTAACATTTAATCTACAAATAACTAACAGCAACCATTGTGTCACTGTTTTCTTGTTCGGTTTCGATTATCCTAAAATTATATATCCATACAATTCACCAGCCGTTCGGCTTCCAGTGGAAAACCGAACGAAACAAGCCGATCGTAGATCACTCGAATAACTTCGTAATCATCCATACCTTGGACCTGACAGTCACGGATAAAGCCGAATAATCCTGCTTGCTCCGCGCTCTCTATATAGGCGTTCATCTTTTCAACTTCCCGGTATGGAATTTCCTTCATATGCCAAGGGTGAGGTGCCTGTTTTTTCAGACTATCGACTGCAGTTCCGTGAGACGCAATACCTAGCCCATCAAAAGTAGTTACGAACAGTTCTTTCAATCTTGCTTGCCGCACCTCTTGCAAATAGGAATAACCATCAAGGATATGCTGAAATCCGAATCGTTTTATAGCCAATTCCCTGACTTCGTTTTTCTGTAAATCCCACATTTTTTTGTCGAAATATTCGTAGGATTCCGCATCCTCTTCCTTGGGTTTCAAATACTCTAGGTAATCTTCTTCCGATTCAAATCTGTTCAACAGCAAACCTTCATGATTCGAAAAATGAAGTGCAAAAAAATCCTTAATATTGTTGGCAACTACCCTTGCACAATTCCCAAAATCCATAGGGTCGACGCAAATGATAGGCGCCACGTTTAAATCCGTCACCAGACCGAAATCCGTCAGAAAGGAAAAATGAATGCCGCCCATGCCCGTACCCGCAAACATGATTGCGTCAGCTGGAGAGCTTTGATATCCACCATTTTCATTCGGATCGAATTTCAGAAAATAGCCTGTAGGAGTCTCTAAATATGGAACTTGCTGTTTAATCTCCTTCTCCCATGTCATTATCTCATCTAATAAAGGTGGTATTTTGTAGGAATGTACCATTACACGCTCTTCTCCTTCAACCTGTCATATCTGTTATTTATAGTATATCTCATAAAAAAACAGCTTAATAGCACTCAGATTAATACCATATTAACTAGTCTATTAGTGTAATGACCAATACACATTTATAAGTAGGTATGCTAAACAACCTGGCTATTGTGAGAACATGAGGTTTTAATAAGTTGAAATACCTGTAGAGTAGCGTAAATCAAATATGACTCGACGTAGGACTTCCGTTATACATTAGGAAGCTTAGAGTACCTCACTTCCGAATCGACGAGTATTTGCCGTCAAATTATGTTTCGTCTCTGATGAAGAAAAAATTTCGCTCCATCACATCGGTACATCTGTATGCGGAAGCGGAAGGGGATTTTCAGAAATAAAACTAGATGGAATTTGGGCTCACGCGTACCCGCAGTCGTTTGAAAGCCCAGAGGGACCCATAAAACATGAAGATTTAAGGTTTTCTTCTTAAATGAATGATACGTCATTAAGCTATTTCTGGTGACCTCATAATACGAAAGGGCAGGATAGCGTGGTGCTCTGGTCGAATTGTTTACCGAAGATAAGCCCTAAAGTTGCCAAATTGCGAGGGATAGCATGAAAAGGAAATCTAAAGAGGCATTTTCTAATGACGCGTTAGATTGTACTGATTTATTGTCATTAGGTATGGAGTATTTTGGGTTTAATGACCGCGCTCGAAAAACGATGGATAGCTTTTTTGATTATGAATACCAACAAGGTGAAATCGAACAGAGGATCAAGAAGAAACTTGCAAGCGCATATATGGCCTTCTTAGGAAAGACCAATTTCAGAGATAGGTCGGATATAAACAACAAAGTTCTATTCGATAAGTTATCAGGAGAATTAGCAGAAATCAAAGAAGAACTGGGATTCAGCTAACGGGAAACGATAGTTGAATAATACATGGAGGTGTGCCCTTAATTGTATTTCAATATGACTAAAACATTTTCGTATTTAATGATTGTCGCAGGAATTTTGTTGATTGGTCTTGGGTTATGGCAATACATGCCCAAATCATTTTCATCTGATACTCCAGATAGCGAGTTTATGTCGATTACTACGAAAAGAGTTATATTTCCGATATTAGGTCTCATACTAAGCTTAATTGGTTACACCTTAATAAGGTTTGTTCGTGAGGTTGAAGATGAAGTAAAATCGCTTAGAAATGAGATAAGTCTTTTAGCCCAAAAGGTAGAAAAGAACACCGAGAAGAGTCGTAATTAACGATTACTTTTTTGTTAAACTAATGGGACACGATAGTTCAATGCTGAAGGGCTATCGCGTTGTAGTCCTTCGCTCAACTAACGGGCAGGTTTGCTCAATGAAATTGTGATAAAGTGGAAAGTTATGATTTTATCAGTTTTCTGCTTAGGGAGTTGAGTTGAGTGAATTCTTTGTCCTTGCTAAAACAATCAAATGTAAAATATCTATTATTGATACCTTCCTCAGTTATTTCGATAATCGTCCTTTTTTGTTCTTATGTCTCGATATTCGGTTTTGAATATGAACACCGTTTTAGAGAGGAGTACATTGGTCCAGAAACGGGTTCGAAAGTTATTGGAGTTTTAATTATATTCGTTTATCTTATTTTTACCTATTTAGTGACGTGGTTTTATAATCAAGACATTAATGTTATTGTCTTGCGACTGATCAGATCTTTATTTAATACCGCTGTTATCGTTACTGTTGGGTTCTTATCGAGTTTCCCATTGATGCTTTCCGCTTACCTTTCTCTTTTATACTAACGGAGAACTATAGCTTCACAATCACTAGGACGAGGCTGCCGGCATAAATCGGCTGCCTCGTTGAGCTAACTGGCAGGATAGCGCAATAAAAGGTGATGTTTTACTGTACCGAATATTTATATATAAGTTGTACTGTAGAGAGGGAGATAATAATGGATTACGGTTGGATATTGTTAACTGATGAAGAAGAAAAAGAATTGTGGTCAAAATTTAATAAGGTATTTCATCCTAGACCAAGCAAATCAATTTTCCCTTCATATATCCCAACTCCGTTTATCCAGTATGATATATCTAATTGTTATACGGAAGAATTCATTCAAGATTTCGAAGACAAAGCTGCTTCAGCATTTCAAAATTGCACAACTCCTGGAGAGCATATTTACGCACTAGATTGGCAACATGATTGCTATTTAGTAGATGCTCGAAAAGAGTTCCCTAGACATGTACCTTGGAGAGTAGACAATGGAGAATGGATAATTTCAATTTATCCGGATGGAGATTATCATTTTTTTCTAGCCAGTGACTTTTCATGGGGGATTTTAGGTCATCCATGGGAGAATACCATTACTATTTATGGGGATAAACTTTTAAGCTGTTTCTCAAAGACACAGCCGATGATGCTTCATAAAGTAATTAAAAGGATAGAGGACAGCTAAGTTAAAATCTTTGAACTAACGGCGAACGATATCTCAAAACAGCGTCAGTCTACGACCTTACTATAAGTCTATGGTTCACGCTGTTTCTATATCTTAATACTTCTATAAGGCACATGTGGGAGATGGACGATTTTGAAGTGTTGCCCTCAGATATTAGTATCCTCACTTAAAGCATGAACGTCAGGGAATTGTATTTACTTTTGCAAACAATCAATAGACGTAATTGGAAAAATAAAGTAGAGTTTTAAGGAAATATAGGGAGGTCACATTGTGAAAAAGGCATACATATTTACTTTTTTATTATCCGCTTCATTACTTACCGCCTGTGGAAACAGTGCTGTAGAAGCCAAGGTGACAACGCTGCCGGCTTCAATTAAAGAAGCAACCAGTGAGTCCAAGCCGACACCTAGTCCGTCTCCTGAGGTTACAATAGCTCCATCTGAGATTCCTGTTCAAGATAATGCTGAACATACCGATGAAGTTATAGTTGCTGCTGAAATAGATACCTCTGTATTTGCTTTTGCCCAAAGCGTTGATATAACTGATGCCAGGGACACTAATAAACATATTGATCTTGTCGTAAATATGAGTGAAGAACTAACTCCTGCGTTAGCGACTAAACATGTTTTCTTACAAACATATGATTTTTTACAACAAAAGGACATTGAAGGTGCTGATACAATCACTATTGGTGTAATGAACGAAAAATTTCGAGTTGCGCAAATTACAGTTGACTGCAAGAAGTTTGAGGCCGGCGAAAACTTATTAACCTCTGTAATGGCTGCTTCAAAAATCGATAAGATGGACGATGTAGTTGTTCAATTCGGTAAGGAAACCGGTTTCTGGTGAACTACCCAAATTGTGAAAATAAAACTTCGACAAATAAAGCCGCTTGCGAATTTTGGTTTCGCAAGCGTTTTTTACGTAGTGCATGCTATTAATTGTTACGGTGTGCTGATCTTGCTAATCGATCACTCCGCCGTAATCAATAATCTCTCCATCTTGCCAGGCGACGATTGGGGTTTGATTAAATTGAGCTACAGCGAGTTGGTCGTCCGTGGTTAGGCTGAATCCGGATTTAAACATTTTATTTCTCCTCAGTGTCTCTAGTATTCTGTTCATAGTCTTTTAATATCTCTTCGCGGGTTCTGAAATCTCCAGGTAAATAATAACTGATAGGTAGTACATTTAGTTTGAGAAATGCGACTTCAAAATCATCATAAGCATATTGAGAGAAATAACTAATATCTAGTAGGTTATTATCGGGTGGTAAAGTGTTATATGTCATTATGAAACCTAGTGGTGCGAACCCTATTTCACTAAAATGTGAAAGTCTGCCTCTTTGATAGGCATAGCTTTCTCCACTTTGTCTTGAAAGATTAGACATTGTTAAATAGGCATAAACCTTAAATTTGGGGTCAATATAACATTGATCTTTATTCAAGATGAATTTAATGAGTTCTTCGTTTCTTTGAGCAAACTCAGGTTTATTTACTGAGCAAATCATTGCAATAATTTGTTTTATTAATCGAAGAGGAAATATGTAGTACGGATATTGTAACGTCAGTTCGCCTTTTGACTTATTTAATAAAGAAGCTGCTTGATATGCGAAATTAACATATTCATCAGCATACCAGCTTCCGGTTTTATTATTACAATAACCGCATAGTGTATAACCCCCGGCTCCTCTTTGTTGAATAGGAGCATGTTTTGGAGAATAATCGGGACCTTCATTCGAATAATCATTAAATTTTGGTGTTTTTACTTGTTGATTATTAAAAGCTGCTTGTGGAGGGAGATGCTCAAAGGTTAGCTCCGTATCATCGCCGCATATATGGCATACTCCAAAGTGTTTCTTTCGAGAAATATTATCCCCTCCTTTTGACCTAATACTTTCGACACCAAAAGAGGAATTTCCTTCCTATTGTCGAAATGGGTTTTGAGGAGAGGATGAGGGATGACAAATGCGCAGTTATTTACAATTATAATTTCTTTTTATGCTGCTTTGGTTTCAACTGCAGTCTTCGTATGGAATGTTGTTAATACATTGAGGGATAGAGGAAGAATAAAAATAGGTGGTTTTTTCGGTCATTCTATTAGTATCGGAGCTCAGTCCCAAAAGATACTGTATTATGAATTCGTTAATGCGGGAGGATCACCTGTAACCATCTGTAATTTCGGAGGAACTTTTAAGAAAAGGTACATTCAAGACGGGAAGTCGGAGTTTATTATCAATACCCCAGGTTTACCGAAGAAGTTGGAACAGGGTGATCGATTCCAAGTTACATTTGATGAATTCTCAAGTATCGATGAACGAGTAAAAACAATGTGCATCTATGATACAACAGGGAAAAAGTACAAAATGAACAATAAACTACTGAAAAAATTAATCATTGATAATAAAACCTTTTGATACTTGAGGTGAGTTTGTAAGAGATAAAATCATTTGTTAGCGTTTTTTTTTGTATGATTATGGTGTCCACTTTTTGCTCACGGAATTGCGTGTCAATTACATAACTCAATACCCATATGAATTATCGTAAAAAAAGACTGGTAGCTAATTTTCGGTGTTAAAGAGAGGTGGAGCCCCAGCATCATGTACTGGAGCTCCATATACGATATTTTGGTATAGCTATGGGCAGAAAATGCGGTGTCCATTTGGTGTCCAAGCCCCTCAAAAACAGTGTCAATTTACCCTATCTTATAATAGAAGGGAAAATATTCATCGACGTATTTTCAGGGCGTATCTAATGTTGCAGGAGGGTGTCACGGGGCTAGGGTAAGCCTTCCAAGCTAATAGCGTGGGTTCGATTCCCATCACCCGCTCCAACTATTTAAACCCGAAAGCCTTGCGCAGCAAGGCTTTTTTTGTTGTTTGATTTCCGAAGGAAATGAAGCCTGCCCCTATCTTGGGGCAGGTTCTGGGGTAAAAAGCAAATGTGAATTGTTTTTCTATAATCAAGCCGCCAGCTTCGAAGACTATTTGCAACCAATCAGCAGTGAGCATTTCGCCACACCTAAGCCGCCTAGGAGTAGGCCAGGTTAAAGCATCAAACGCTGTAGGAGTTCGTACAACGCCGTTCTTTTATACGGGAGGCAATAAAAATGTATTAGAATTAGAACGAACATTCGCATCGGAGTGAGGAGCATGATCGAAAAATAAGTAGGTCGGACAGTTCAGATTATCTATAGCGATCGAATATGAAACATTTCCGCATTACAGAGGTCAGGGCCAACGCACCGATAGGGTTAAAGCAGGTTTCATATAGTGGAATATTCTTCATATATCTTACGAGTTTCAGTGTACCCTCAAAAAAGCGTCATACCCTCCGAATAGTTGTAGTTGTTACATAAACTATATACTCATGGAGGTAATAAAATGAAAAAGACTGTAATTATGGCTGGTGTAATATCACTTAGCCTAATAGCGTCCACTGCTTTTGCTGCACCTGGAAATCAAGGAAAAAACGAAGCAACTATTAAAGTAGAAGCAAAAGGGACTACTGTGAGCGGATCCGTCTATAACGACGGAAAGGACAATGGCTCTAAAGGTCTTGAAAATGCGTATGAAAATGTCAAAGATAAGCCCGCAGGCGTCCGGATTGCGGAGCTGCTAAAAACAAAATATAACATTGATGTGAATGCTGACACTAGTTTAGCTACACTGGTTACTACATTGGAGAAGGATGGACAACTAAAAGCTGCGGCAGAAGTGCAAGCTGACATTGTCTTACAAGATCCAACCAATATTGAAGAATATAAGACACTTAGCAAAATCAAAGTGAAGCTAGGCGACAAAAAAGTGAAGGTTTATGTAAATGGCAAAACGCTAGGTACTGAGGTGTCTCCCGTAGTTGAGAGCGGACGCACGCTTATTCCGTTCCGCGCGATCTCCGAGTCGCTAGACGCCGTAGTTACTTACGATAATGTTTTGAAAACGGTGACCGTTACGCGTAATGGTGTCGTGGTCAAACTGACGCTAGGTAGCAAAATCGCTACGATTAATGGGAAAACCGTTACGCTCGAAGTTGCCGGTAAGGTTAAAAGCAACAGAGTTTTAGTACCACTACGTTTTCTAAGCGAGGCACTGAACACTAATGTAACATGGGATACAGAAACCTCCAGCGCTATCATTATTGATAAAAAAAAATAAGCTTAATTATCTAAGCATGTTAACTGAATTTTAATTTTAAAAACAGCCCTTCATATTCTTATGAATATGGAGGGCTGTTTTGCATATGATTTCCCGTATTTGAATAGCGGTAACAGTTGTTCACGTTGACTATCTGTTTTGGCTAGCGCCACAATCGATGGCGATTAATATTTACATTGCTAGTATAGCAGTATTAAATTATTCTATATCTACATGCGTTTCCTTTTATTGGCTTACCTCATTGTTTAGCTATTGTTACACGTAAGCACAGCGTGTTGTATTTTTTTGAGAGTATAGAAGAAGTTTTTTTATAAGTCCAGTTTGCTTTGCATAGAATCTAAGATTTCATACCCTAAACCTAGGAAGACCAGCATCGGATGAGGTTCAATCTGTTTATTTGTTGTCATTAATAAAAATTAAGGAGTGATAAACATGAAGAAATACCAAAAGTTGCATGATGGCATTTATATGGGTGGTGCAGATGACGTAGAGGATATGGTCAATAATGAAAATTGTGATGTAATTATTGACCTGCGCGACGAGGTTTCTGCACCATCCACAGAAAATCCTAATCTGGAATACATTCATATACCGTTAATTGATGGAGAACAAACGGAAAATCAGGATCAATCGCTTAAGAATGCTATTAACACAGTTATTCAGGCTAGCAAAGAAGGTAAAACGGTTGCGTTTCACTGTGCTGCTGGCCGTAACCGTACAGGAAGTGTGGCTATTGGGACATTAATATCACTCGGGTTATTCGACACTTATGAAGATGCAGAAAAAGAGGCTCAACGACTTCGGCCTGAAATCATTATAAAGAAGCCCCTTAAGGAATCGCTGAACAGAATGTTTCCAAAGGAATAAAAACTATTTTAAAAAAACAGGATATCGCAGATAAATAGGTGTTCATTTGTGAAATTATAGGGGCTCATAACAAAGGCGTAACGAAAATGACCAGTTTTGGGTCTATTGCATTATTTATTACGACATTAGTTTTTTAGGGAAAATTTGGGGCAACGCTATTTCAGAAACTGACTTCGATTCCCACCCTCTCCAACTATTTAAACCCGAAAGCCTTGCGCAGCAAGGCTTTTTGTTGTTGTTCATCTATTTTCACAGTTATTGAATCCAGTGTTGCATTTGTACTCACATGGGATGATCAATTGCTTTATTTCTTTCGGCAGTTTTCATATGGATGCCATCCTTTACTACGAGTGTTCCTCATTCAAGAGAAGTTAACTCTCCTGTGTTTATAGAATAAATTTTAATCAGATCTTTTTACATATTTCCAATATAGCTACCTTCAAGTCATAATGGCCTGTTGTTCACAAGAGACGCAATTATGCTGCGTGCATTCTCTAGAGGCACTGTTCAGACAAACAGAGGGCAGCCTTTGTTATTATATAAAGTTTTTCTAAACGCGCTGCTCCCATTTACCAAAGCTTAACGGAAGATTGATATTCACGTAATATTCGATCTTTACAATTAAGTTAACTTATTAGAAATGGGAGTGAGTCGCTTTTGAAGATTTATAGCAAAAGGTTGATATCGCTATTGTTGGCCGCTGAAATTACGGCTAGCATGGCACTGGTTGCCGGTCCGGTCATGGCAGCGGGTCTGCAGCCTATCGGAACACCATACACAGTAGATAATACTTACGACATTAGCGTTCCGCACGTAGTCATTAATCAAGTGTATGGTAGTGGTTTAGCCGGTGATTCAAGCGTGCTGGTATCCCACGGGTTCATTGAGCTTTATAACCCGACTAATAGCGATATCGATCTGACGGGATGGTCGCTGCAATACGCCGACCCCATCACCAATCCAGAGACAGTTCCTAATGGGGATTGGAAGATGCTCAAGCTGGCAGGTACAATCAAAGCTCATTCATCATTTCTGATTACTGGAAAATCCACTGGAGCGGCAAATCCGAAAGTAGATCTGTCGACAAAATCGGATCAGGCTTTTGATCAGTTTATTAATAATAAAGGGATGAAGGTTGTTCTAATGAGCAACCAAACGGTAATTGCAGAAGCCAATCCATTCCTCACCAAGCCCGTGGGCTATGTCGACATGGTAGGTACAGGAAGCAATGATAAAGACAGCAAAATCGATGGTTATGAAACCGACTATCCAACAGGCTCCGCCGAGGGGACGTCGAAGAAGAAATCCATTCGCCGCAGCAACTTTGCAGATACGGACAACAATAAATTGGATTTCAAGCAAGTCGATTACGAAGCGGCTACCGGGGATGCTCTGCTCGCAGCATCGCCTCGCAGCAGCGCGGATGGCGCATGGGGACCAGGCGTTGTACAGCCGCTAACAATCAGTACAGCTGCTTTGACGGATGGTTATGTGGATTCAGCATATTCAGCATTCGTACAAGCCACTGGAGGAACAGCTCCGTATGCGTTTACAGCAACAGGATTGCCTAATGGGTTAAGCATGAATACAAGCGGCGAGCTGGTCGGCACACCTACGTCAGCCGTATCAGAAGCGGCTGTGACAGTGACGGTAACGGATAGTACGGGAGGAACACCGCTTAGCATTTCAAAATCGTTTAAGCTTACGATTAACGCGGAGATAGCGGCAGCTAACCATGTGCTTATTAATGAAGTATATGGAGGAGGCGGCAAAATCAATAAGGAAACGCCTCCGGTTGCAGCACCTTACCTGTATGATTTTGTCGAGCTCTATAATCCGACTTCCGAGCCGATTTCGCTTGCAGGCTATCACTTGAAATACAGCAATAAGGGTGCGACTACCATTCAAGGTTATGATTTCGACCAAGATGCGGTTATGATGCCTAACGATTATTACCTTGTACGCCTAGAAGCGACTTGGGGAAATACGAGCGACAAAAACTACGGCGAAGCCTTCGAGGCTGATGCTTACGCGAGCACGAAGGAACAATCGATCGGCATGTCCGATACGGATGGAACAGTAGAGCTGTATCAAGGAACTTACGCTTCAGAGTCAGTTGTAGATGCAGTAGGCTTTGGCAGTCTAACAACTTCGCTGCATGAAGGGGCTTCTGCAGGTAATGGATCGTCGCTGCCTGCTGCAATTAAAGGGGTTCGCCGCGTGAACTTCCAGGATTCGAACAATAATGCAATTGATTTTGCAATTGTGGACCCATCTCCTACAAAGTCTGGCGATGCGGAAGGTGAGACGGAGGTTGTACAGGGCTTCGTGAAGCTCATTGGATCGCTTCAGTCGCTGGAAGCTGATACAAACGTCGTGATAGAGGGCTTGGTAACAACGCCGCCAGTAAAAGCAGATAACGCTCAAGCAACAGCAGTGCGCTATGTACAATCGTTTACGGGTGCGATTGCGGTAGAAGGCATGGATGCATCAATCCCGGTCGGCGCAGAAGTACGCGTAACCGGTATGGCAGGTCTTCATGAAGGTGAGATTCGCGTAAAAGGTGATCCGCAGGTACTGAGGCTGAACAACGGCATCTACAGTCTGACGGCAGAGGATACGTTTGACAGCTCGATGCTCGTTGTGGACAAGCTATCGATGGTAACGTTCGATATGCATGGCAGAAGAGTTGCAACAACCGGTAAGGCTGAGGCCATTAACGAAACGGCAAAAACAATCCTGCTGGACAACGGGATGCTCTTGTATGTGAACGGAGCTTTGCCGAAGCTTGCTATTGGCGACACGGTGAAAGCGACCGGCGCAATCGGCGTGTATGAAGGAAGCATCCGCCTGGCAATTGTTGATGCTAGCACGGATATGGATATTGCACCTGTATCCGAGGCGTTTGACGATACGCTGAATGTGACAAAAATCGGAGAGTATGCCGTTGGCCTATTCAATAAAGAAGGCGGCGTTGCCGAAATCGTCAAATTCAACAAAGATAACGGCAAGTTCTATTTGGTGAATGGCTCTGGCAATCCTCCGAGCTTGGATATAGTAGGCCTTGGTAACGGAAGCGGGACACTCATCAAGGAAAAGACGATAACGGTTAAGGAGCTAGCGGAAACAGACGGCTTCTTGTATGGCGATTTGACGAGCGTAGACATTAACAATGTCACGAAGCATGTCTCGGTAACCGTGCAGGAGGCGGATTCTCTTAAAGCGGGTAAAATATTAGTCCTCGACTATGACGGAAATTTGGTGACGACTTACAAAACAGGCGTGCAGCCCGATATGATTAAATCGACATCGGATGGTAAGTATATCCTTAGCGCCGACGAGGCTGAGCCGCGTCTGGGCACGACCGATCCGAAGGGCAGCGTGACGATCGTCAACACGGAAACGGGCGTGTCAGCGCAGGTTTATTTTGACGATGCATCGGTAATTGAGGATGGCGTTCATATTCGCGGACAAGCGGATCCTGCCGACGGCAAGATTAAGTCAAGCGGAACGAAAGCGGACGCGCTTTATGATTTGGAGCCGGAGTATATTACGTTGTCGGAGGATAACAAGACAGCGTATGTATCGCTGCAGGAGAACAATGCGATAGCGTTAATCGACATTGCAACGAATAAAGTGAAAGCCGTGAAGGCGCTAGGGTTGAAGGATTACAATGAAGCGCGCAATGCGCTGGATCTTGTCAAAGACGGCGAAATTAAGCTCGAAAATGTCCCTTTCAAAGGCATGTATATGCCGGATGGCATCGCATCCCACACGATTAACGGACAGACTTACCTGTTTACGGCAAACGAAGGCGACGTAACCGAGTGGCCGAATCGTACGAACGGAAGCACGATCGGCGCTTTGAAGGTAAGTCTTGATCCTAACTCTGCGGCGGCTATTTTCCTTAACGGAAAAACCGCGTATGATGGAGTTGAAGTGGCAAGCGATATGGGCAATGACAGCATCTATATGTATGGCGGACGTTCCTTCTCCATCTGGAACGCGGATTCAATGGACCAGGTCTTTGATAGCGGCAGCGACTTCGAGGCGATAACGGCAAAACGTCTGCCTGCGTATTTCAATACGAGCAATAGCAAGACTGCCCTTGATGACCGCAGCGGGAAGAAGGGGCCGGAGCCAGAGGATATCAAGACTGGAAAAGTAGGCAGCAAGGTGCTTGCATTCGTAGGGCTTGAGCGTATCGGCGGCTTCATGACTTATGACGTAACAGATCCTGCGAACGCGAAGTTCGTCAATTATACGAATTCCCGTGAGTTTAAGGATAGCCAAGGCAAGGACAATTTTAATACAGACACTGGCCCTGAAGGCTTGGAATTTATTCCGGCTAGCATAAGCCCAACGGGACAGCCGCTTCTATTGGTTGCCTATGAGGTTGGGGGCAAGGTCGGCGTGTATCAGTTGAATGTTTCAAAAGTAACCGTAGACCGTGTCTCATTGGCCATTAAAGTAGGAGATTCGGCAGTGAAGCTGAACGCGACCGTGGAGCCGGCAGCCGGCAGCCCGGCAACTTCCGTGTGGTCCTCTTCGAACCCAGCGGTAGCAAAAGTAGATGCTAACGGCAGTGTGACGGCAGTTGCGCCGGGTACTGCAGTGATTGCTTCGACAAGCGCAGATGGTTATGGTTTAGCCGAGACGAAGGTAACTGTAAGCGAAGGTAGTGTAAATCCTACGCCTACGTTGCCAACACCCACGCCTGCTCCAGGCAAATCGGACACGACTATCGTGAACGGTGATACTGTGAAGGCGGTAACGGATATTGAGGCAACGACAGACGGCAGCGGCAAGTCGACAGCGATCATTAAGACGAGCCAAGTAGCATCAGCGCTTGAGGCTCTTAATAATGCAGCAGGCGGCAAGCCGGGTGCGATCGAATTTAAGGCGACATCCAATAAGGCTGCCGTATCGGCGTCGATCCAATTCGAGAAAGAAGCCATTGCCCAGCTTGCGTCGAGCGGGCTGAAGACGCTTAGTCTGAGTACGGAGCTCGGTATTATTTCCTTCGATTCCAAGGCGATCGGTACGCTTACCGCAGCTGCAGGGAAAGAGCAGGTTTCAATCGTTGTGAAGCAAGCCGACAAAGAAAAGCTAAGCGAGTCAGCCAAGCAAATGATTGGCAGCCACCCGGCCTTTGAATTCGATGTGACGGCGGGCAGCTCGGCTGTAACCGATCTTCTTGGCGGGAAAGCGAGGTTAAGCATTCCATACACGTTGAAAGCGAACGAAGACAGCCATGCGATTGTCATCTACTATGTAGGCAGTGATGGGCAGCCTGTCGTTGTGCCTAACAGCGTATATGATGCGCTGACGGGCCAGCTGCATTTCACGGTCGGCCATTTCTCTACGTACGCGGTTGGTTATAACCAAGTTAGCTTTGGCGATACGGCGACAAGCTTCGCCAAGGATTCTATCGTATATCTTTCCTCTAGAGGCATCATCGGAGGCATGGGCGGCGATAAGTTCGCACCGAAAGCAAATATGACAAGAGCGGACTTCGCGCTCATTCTTGCTCGCATTGCCGGAGCAGACTTGGATGCAGAACAAACTTCAAGCTTCACAGATGTGAAGGCTACCGATTATTACGCGGGTGCAGTTGCATGGGCTTCCGAGAATGGCATTGCCGGAGGCACTGGCGACGGGATGTTCGAACCGAAGGCTAATATTAGCCGCGAGCAATTGGTAACGATGATCGTGAGGTTCAGCGAGCTAATGGGGTTTGCATTGCCAAACCATACAAATGTACAAGCCTTTTCAGATGAATCTTCGATAAGCGGATTCGCGAAGGAAGCTGCAGCAGCTGCACAGGCGGCAGGCATCATTAACGGTAAAACAGCAGCGGGAGGCGGGGCTAGCCAATTCGCGCCGAAGGATGCTGCTACCCGTGAGGAAACAGCGAAAATGCTCGCAATATGGATTCAATTAATGGCATAAAGAAGCAGTAAGCTAAACCGCGTCGTCTTTCATGGAAAGGCGGCGCGGTTTTTTGATGTTAAATGTTGGCTGGGCGGTTTGGGAAAGGAGCGAACTGCCCGCGGATATGCGGCTGCGATGTTTTTGGGCGGATTGGGCTGAGGGCTTCAACCCTGTAGGTTTTTGTAGTATGATGGTAGAAGTCAAAAAAACGTTCATGTTGTACATGCAAGCTTATGAAGTGATTTCAGCTTCGCAATACAAGTAAATGCTTACGGAGCGATTTCGCTTCGCAAAAATTTAGGAGGAACAGTATGTCGGATCAATCTGCATCTACTTTGACGACAAATCGGCAGCAGGCCAACAATCTGCTGCGACGCGATGTCCGGTTTCTAGGTAACATTCTTGGCGAAGTTCTCGTTCATCAAGGCGGCCGGGAGCTGCTTGATATCGTTGAACGGATTCGCGAGCAAAGCAAAGCGCTTCGCGCTGAATTCGTACCGGAAATATTTGATCAATTCAAAGAAAACGTATCTTCCCTTAGCCCGGAAATACGTCACCAAGTCATTAGGGCGTTTGCTATTTATTTTCAACTCGTCAACATTGCTGAGCAAAACCACCGGATTAGACGGAAACGTGATTATGAGGTTTCGTCTGGCGAAGCGGTTCAACGCGGCTCCATTGAGAGCGCCGTTCAGGATCTGAAGGAGCGCGGCATCGCAATCGAAGACGTGCAAGATATTTTATGCAACATCTCACTGGAGCTTGTTATGACTGCGCATCCGACCGAGGCAACACGCCGTGCGGTATTGGATATTCATAAACGGATTGCGATTGACGTAATGGAGCTGGATAATCCAACGCTAACCTATCGCGAACGCGAGAAGCTGCGCGAGAAGCTCATGAATGAGGTTCTTATTCTATGGCAAACCGATGAGCTGCGTGACCGCAAGCCAACCGTTATCGACGAGGTTCGCAACGGCTTGTACTATTTCGACGAAACATTGTTCGAGGTGCTGCCGAACGTCTATGAGGAGCTTGAGCGCTGCCTGAGCAAATATTATCCAAACGAAAACTGGCATGTGCCTGATTACCTGCGCTTTGGCTCATGGATCGGCGGAGATCGCGATGGCAATCCGTCCGTAACGGCGAAGGTGACTTGGGAAACATTGTCGCTTCACCGCCAACTGGCTATTCGCAAATATGAAGAAAAGCTTAATGAGCTAATGGACCTGCTCAGCTTCAGCACGAATCTGGTTGAAATTTCTGAGGAGCTTGTGGAATCGATTCGTTCGGACCGCGAGCATGTCGAGCTGAAATGTGTGGATCTGTGGAGAAACACGAAGGAGCCTTACCGGATTAAGCTCGGTTTCATGCTTGAGAAGCTTGCTAACACGCGTGATGAGAAACTTAAAGGCTCGCTGATGCGCTATAACCATCCGGATGAGCTTCGTGCGGATCTTCTTATCATCGACCGCAGCCTGCGTCATCATTTTGCGGACTACGTAGCAGATACGGCGCTAGCTAAGCTGATTCGTCAAGTAGAGCTGTTTGGTTTCCACCTCATGGCGCTTGATGTTCGTCAGCATAGCCAAGAGCATGAAAACGCGATGGCCGAGATTTTGGCGAAGATGAACGTCGTTGCAGACTACGCTTCACTTTCCGAGGAAGAGAAAACGGATCTGCTTCACCGTCTGTTGAATGATCCACGCCCGTTAACGTCGGGTCATCTGGATTATTCGGAGTCGACGCGTGAATGCTTGAACGTCTACCATACAATTTATCGCGCACAGCAAGAATTTGGCGTTAACTGTATCTCCAGCTACCTGATCAGCATGACGCAGGCAGCGAGCGATATGCTTGAGGTTATGGTTTTTGCGAAGGAAGTCGGCTTGTTCCGCAAAGAAGCGGACGGTTCCATTCGCTGCACGCTTCAATCGGTTCCATTGTTCGAGACGATCGACGATCTGCATGCGGCACCGGCTATCATGAAGGAGCTGTTCGAGCTTCCTGTGTACCGCCAAGCCGTTGCTGCCCGCGGCAATCTGCATGAAATTATGCTTGGCTATTCAGACAGCAACAAAGACGGCGGTGTTGTTACAGCGAACTGGGAGCTGCGCGTAGCGTTGAAGGAAATTACGGCAGCAGGCAAAGAGTACGACGTGAAGCTAAAGTTCTTCCACGGCCGCGGCGGTGCGCTTGGCCGCGGTGGAATGCCGCTTAACCGCAGTATTCTTGCACAGCCGCCTCATACGATTGGCGGAGGCATCAAGATCACGGAGCAAGGCGAGGTCCTCTCGTCCCGTTATTCGATGCAAGGCATTGCTTACCGCAGTCTAGAGCAAGCGACTTGGGCATTGATTACGGCTGCTCGCCTGGCGAAATACCCAGAGCAAGCGCCGCAAGCGGAAGCAGAGTGGGATGAAATTGCACGGTCGATCTCTGAGACGGCGCTTGAGAAGTATCAGGATCTGATTTTCCGCGATCCGGATTTCTTGACTTACTTCAAGGAATCGACACCGCTGCCTGAGGTTGGCGAGCTGAATATCGGCTCACGCCCATCCAAACGTAAAAACAGCGATCGCTTTGAGGATCTGCGCGCCATCCCTTGGGTATTCGCTTGGACGCAAAGCCGTTACTTGCTGCCAGCTTGGTATGCTGCAGGCACGGCGCTCAAGCAGTATGCCGGCGAGGATGAGTCTAAGCTGAATACGCTTCGTACGATGTACGAGAAGTTCCCGTTCTTCCGCTCACTGATCGACAATCTCCAAATGGCGCTAGCGAAAGCGGATTTGGTTATTGCGAAGGAATACGCGGATATGATCAAGGACAAAACGATTCGCGACCGTATTTTCGAGCAGATCGAGCAGGAATATAAGCTGACCTCAGAGCTTATTCTTAGCATTACCGGCCAAACGGAAATTCTAGATAACGTACCTGTCATTCAAGAATCGATCCGCTTGCGCAACCCTTACGTTGATCCGCTTAGCTACATGCAAGTGCAGCTACTAACTGAGCTGCGTGCGCTTCGCGACAATGAAGAGGATGATCCGCAGCTGCTGCGCGAGGTGCTTCTGACCATTAACGGCATTGCGGCTGGCCTTCGGAATACAGGCTAAAGCATATCATCAAATAGAAGAAGCTGGTCATGGCGCAAGCCGTGGCTGGCTTTTTTACATTTAAGACGTATATGTTTCACGCGATAAATTATTCTTCTACTTCTACGAGAAACGGATACCCTCCTCTTGTAGAGGACGGCGAAGCCGTTTCATCTTATGTATGCGGCTTAGGCTGGATGCAGTCGCCATCGTGAATATTAAAGGAAGCTGAAAACAGGGCGTTTATTTTCTTATGCTCATTTATAATCTCCTTAAGTTTCGTTTAAGGTACATCCTGCATGATAGATACATAGGAAGCAGACACCTACATGAAGGAAGGATGATAGACATGAACGAGGAAAACAAACGCAATGATCATGATTCGACGAACCCAACTTATTCCGAAACACATACATCGAACAGCGCAAACGAGAATCATCCTACTACTTATATTTATGAATCTTCGAAAACGACTAGCGAGCTTAAAGCTTCGTATGAGAGAGAGTTGAGTACACAGAGGGATGCAAGGCAGCAGATTGGAAAAGAACGGAAGGATAAGAAGGAGCCGAAGAGAAAAGGCAATCAATCGGTAAAAACGCTGGTGGCATCGTTTTTGATCGGAGCGCTAGTGATTGGAGGTTTCTCCTACATGGCGGACAAGAACAATTTGTTCAGCGGCAATGAGCAAGCCTTAAGCAATAGCGGCACTAGCGTTGTCAGCCAATCTGCCCAGCAGGATGCAGGCGTATCTACGGCATCATTAAGCACCAGCGATGATATTGCCTCTGTCTATGCGGCTGCTAGCCCGGCAGTCGTGAAGATCGAGAACTATGCGCAGCCTGAGCAATCCACTTCAATGTTCGATGATCCAGGCTTTAGGCAATTTTTCGGAAGCGGGCAATCCGGCCGAAACGGCCAGCAGCAGGAGCAGCAGGAGCAGCAGCAACAAAACAGTGCAGAGCTTCAGTTGATGGGTTCCGGTACAGGATTTTTCTTTGAATCGGATGGTTATATACTGACAAACGAGCATGTAATCGCTGATGCGGCAGAGGTGAAGGTTACGGTTCAAGGCTATGACGAGCCGCTCACGGCAAAAGTACTCGGCTCTAGCTATGAGCTGGATTTGGCGGTGCTTAAGGTAGAGAGTCCGGATAGCAAGGCGTTCCCATCCCTCAAGCTAGGAAGCTCCGATGCGACACAAATCGGCGACTGGGTTATTGCCATCGGCAATCCGTATGGCTTCGATCAAACATTGACGATGGGTGTCCTGAGCGCCAAAGAACGCCCAATCACGATTGCAGACGAGCAAGGCGATCATGAATACAAGCATTTGCTGCAAACGGACGCTTCCATTAATCCGGGGAATTCAGGGGGGCCGCTGCTCAATGAGCAGGGAGAGGTTATCGGAATTAATACGGCGGTGAACTCAGAGGCACAGGGCATTGGCTTTGCTATCCCTACGACGACGATCACTAAGGTGCTGGAGCAGTTGAAGACAAATACGCTGTAAAAAGAGCAGAGGTATATGAATATGAAGGCTTGAGAGCTGAGGGGCTCTCATGCCTTTATTTGATTCAAAAATGGCTCGCCAACTGGCCCGAGGTCGAAACGAGAAACTAGCCTTAGGTCGATTGCTGACTTCGTGCCAAACCGATATAATGGGCTGAATAACGTTTCATTTTATAATGGACGCTACAGGAATTCATGAGCTTCTTTCTCATTTGTCTTGCTTTTTCGGTTCAGGTGGATTACGATTTTTCTAGTGCGGCAAAGGTTGGAAATTCCTTTATCGGCCGCAGCTTACTTGAACAGGCAAGACGCTATCCTCAGCGGTTACATACAGTTTGTTTAGGTTCTTGGCGAGCGGCCGAACGAACGGAAGGTTTGGAGGAGTTAAGGTGAATGTATTGGAAGCACGCCTGGCGAAGCTAGCGCTCAAAGGCGATCAGCAAGCATTTGCTGAGCTTGTAGACCTCTATCAAGATAAGCTCTTTCATATGGCATATCGAATGTTAAACAGCCGGCAGGAAGCGGAGGATGTCGTTCAGGACACGTTCCTTCGCGTTTACAAAAACCTAGACCGGTATGACGATACGTTAAAATTCTCGACCTGGATTTACCGAATCGCGACGAATCTTTGTATCGACCGGCTGCGCAAGCGCAAGCCCACGTATTCGCTTGATGCGGAGTCCAACGATCATGAAGGCTTGGATGGCTACTCGATGATACCGAGCGACAACCGCACGCCTGAGTCGGAGCTGCTGCTCTCGGACACACAGCGCATCATTCATGCGGCTATCGCTTCGTTGCCCCCGAAATACAAAAGCGTCATGACGCTCCGTTACATGCAGGATTTGTCCTTGCAGGAGATTGGCGACGTGCTGGACATGCCTGTAACGACGATTAAGACCAGGGTCCACCGCGGCAGGGAATTTCTTAGGAAGAAGCTGGAGCATAAATTATAGCCGTAGCAAGCGGTTGAGGATAGAAGGAAGCCATGTCCCGGCGGGCATAGGCTTCTTTCCGAGAGAAAAAGAACGGAATTCATGCGCGGGACGGAATACTTGCCCCTATTCGAAAAAAAGTGAAACATCCCTCTCGCTCGCAACGTATCCTAAATAGCGAGATAAGAACTTAATGCGCGAGCAATGGAAAGAAAGGACTGGCTGCTATGAATTGCAACGTCGCCATCGTATGGATGCATGACTATTTGGACGGCGAGCTGCCGCGTGAAGATATCGTTACGTTAAAATCTCATCTGCTTTCCTGTCCGGCTTGCCGCAGCCGGTTTGAACAGCTCCAGAAGACGGACGCCGCAGCGTTCCAGACTTTAGAAGCGCTTAAGCCTGCCGCGGATTATGACAAGAAGGCATCGGAGCATTTAACGCAGCGAATTATGCAGCAGTTGCCGAAGAAGCAGAAGCAGCGTAACCGCGTCGTACGGTTTATTTACAAGTACCCAGGCGTTACGGCTGCTGCTGTATTTGTACTCGTTATGCTGGGCAGCTTCTTTACCATGTGGGAAGAGGACAACAAGCTCATTGTAGCAGGCGAGGATCTTCAGCAAGTCATCATAGAAGGCAATACAGTCATCGTGCCGGAGGGTGCCCATTTAACGGGGAACCTGACTGTTGAGAATGGAACAGCTGAAGTGAAAGGCGAGGTAGACGGCAATGTGACCGTCATTGACGGCTCCCTGAATCTTGCATCGACCGGCCATATCGCAGGGCAGAGCAGAACGATCGATCAAGCTCTAGATTGGTTCTGGTACAAGGTGACGCAAACTTTTGGCGGTAACGATCGTTAATGCAGGCTGCCTCCCTCTTGCAGGGGGGCATTTTTTTATTTTTTTTGAAAAAAAGGATTTCCAATCCCATATCTAGAAAATAATAAAGTTGAAAACCGATATTAGACAAGAATAAGGGGATCGGCTGTTGGGGGTTGGCATATGAGTTATTTCTCGGATTTGACGTGGCATGACTGGTTTAAGGACGTCATCGATGTAGGCATAGTGAGTTACATTATTTATCAAATGATTTTGCTGGTGCGCGGAACGCGCGCGGTTCAGCTGTTGAAGGGCATATTCATACTCGTAGCGGTGTGGGCGCTGAGCACATGGTTCAATTTGTATACGCTGAAGTGGCTAATGAATCAGATGTTTACCTTCGGTATCGTGAGCGTGCTTATTATCTTTCAGCCTGAGCTGAGGCGTGTGCTGGAGCAGCTTGGACGGGGCAAGCTGTTCTCTCGCGGTTACTCGCTTGACAAGGATGTCGTTAATGAACAAATTGACGGCGTCATTAAGGCTGTCCGCTTTATGGCTGAACGGAAGATCGGAGCATTGATCGTATTCGAGCGGATGACGGGACTGAGTGAGCTTGTCGAGTCGGGTATCCGGATGGAATCGAAGATTACGTCAGAGCTGCTTATCAATATTTTCACGCCCAATACGCCGCTCCATGACGGTGCGGTTATTATACGCGCGAATCAAATTATGGCCGCAGGCTGCTATTTGCCTCTATCGGAGAACCCGTTCATTAGCAAGGAGCTCGGTACCCGCCACCGTGCCGCAATCGGCGTAAGCGAAGTAACGGACGCGGTATCGGTCACCGTGTCGGAGGAAACGGGACAAGTATCGCTCTCGCTCGGCGGCATGATTGTACGGGATATTAACGAGGAATCGCTTATTTCGAAGCTGTTCGATGAGCTGACGCCAAAGACGAACGGACGTGCGAAGGAGCGCGTGAGCGTGTCGTCTCTTTGGAAGCGGAAAGGAGGCCGTGATGGATAAATGGCTAAGTCACCCGACCTCGCTCAAAATCATTTCTGTCATTGTCGGATTGCTGCTATGGGCCGTCGTTCATATTGATCCAGACACGTCGCCCCAGACGGTTACATCCAATGTGGATACCAAAACTATCGAAGCCTCGGTTATTAAAGCGGAGGGGCTTGATACGGATAAATATATACTTACGGCAATGGAGCCTTCGGTCGTTAGACTGGATGTACAGGGCCGACTCAGCAATCTGCTGAATGCGTCTTCGGATGATGATTATGTGGTAAGCGTTGATTTGAAGGATGCCAAGCCCGGTATTCAGGAGCTGCCGCTAGTCGCAACCTTGCCGAAAGGCATTACGCTTGTAGAGATGTCGCCGCGAACGGTAACGGTGCAAATCGAAGAGATACTGACGAAGCCGTTCGAGCTTCAAGTCGTCACGGAGGGCAAGCCAGCAGCAGGTTATGTGGTGGGGGCATCCACGATCGTTGCGCCAACGACCGGAGTTCTGGTCACGCTGCCTAAGGATGATATGAGCAGGGTTGGCGTTGTCACAACAGAAATCAATGTCGATGGCGCAGACAAGACGGTCGTCAACAAAAAAGCGAAAATTATCGTTTACGATACAGACGGCATAGAAATGACTAATGCAGTTATTTCGCCGGAAACGGTTCATGTGGAGGTCAAGGTAACGCCTCCGTTCAAAACAGTGCCTCTTCAGGTGCGCTATACAGGCGCTCTGCCTGACGGTTTAAGTTTGGTGTCCGTGAAGCCTGCAATCGATCAAGTAACCGTGTACGGGGAGCAGAAGCTGTTAGACGAGCTTCAGGTCTACGATGGCGTTGTGCTTGATCTCTCGAAGGTGAAGCAATCCGGCGAGGTACAGGTTAAAACAGGAGCTATAGACGGCATTAAGTCGATTGATCCGGCTGAGGTTACACTTGCGGTCGTTGTAGCGCCGATCATTACACGAGAGTTCGTAGGATTGCCAATTAAGCTGGAGGGCGTTCCAACCGGGATGTCAGCCGTCTTCCGCACGCCTGCGAGCGGCAAGTTTGATCTAAGCGTCAGCGGAGCGGAATCGGTATTGAACGCGCTTAAGGCAGAGTCGTTGGCAATAGCCGCCAATGTAGAGGGGCTAAGCCCCGGCGTTCACTCGGTTACGCTGCAGATAGACGTGCCTGCTTACGTGCAGACCGTGCTTGGCGAAGGCCAGACGCTTACGGTCTCAATCGAGCTTGTCGAGGATGCTTCCACTGGAACAGGAGAAGACGATTCAGAAGAAGTAGGAGGCACTCCGACAGAGGAGCCTCCAACCCCTACGCCTACTCCGACGTCAACGCCTGATACGGGCGAGGAGAGCAGTAATGGAAGCGGGAATGCTTCCGGCGGCCCAACTATGAATCCATAATCGGATAACCAGCATAAGTAGAGAATAAAGGATGCAGCATACAACAAAGGAGCATTATAATTATGGGGAAATATTTCGGTACAGACGGTGTTCGCGGGGTAGCCAACCGTGAGCTTACACCAGAGCTAGCATACAAAATCGGCCGCTGCGGCGGCTACGTGCTTACACGCCAAGCGAATAAGCCTAAAGTGGTAATTGGTCTCGATACGCGCATTTCCGGGCCGATGCTTGAGTCCGCACTTATCGCAGGGCTATTGTCCATTGGCGCAAGCGTGATCAAGCTTGGTGTTGTTTCTACGCCAGCAGTCGCTTATATTACTCGTGAGCTGGGTGCGGATGCAGGCGTTATGATCTCAGCTTCGCATAATCCAGTAGAAGACAACGGCATTAAATTTTTTGCGGGCGACGGTTTTAAATTATCGGATGATACCGAGCTCGAAATCGAGCAATTAATCGATGCGCTTACGGATGAATTGCCGCGCCCTGAGGGCGGCGATATCGGAGCGGTATCAAGCGATAAAGGCGCCAAGCAGCGTTATCTGGATTATTTGAAAACGACGATCAAGGGCGAATTCAGCGGTCTTAAGATCGTACTTGACTGCGCGAACGGCTCGGCATACGAGCTGGCTCCAACGGTGTTCCGCGAGTTAGGTGCGGATATCATTACGGTTGGCGCGGAGCCGGACGGCCTTAATATCAATGCTGGCGTGGGATCGACACATCCTGAATATTTGCGCGAGCAGGTGCTTCAGCATGGCGCGGATCTTGGTCTTTCTTTTGACGGGGATGCGGATCGTCTCATTGCGATTGATGAGAAGGGCGACGAAGTAGACGGCGATTTCATTCTGTGCATCATTGGCGATGCGATGAAGCGGGCTGGCAAGCTGAAGGAAGATACGATTGTTACTACGGTAATGGCAAATATCGGATTTTTCAAAGGCGCGGAGCGCATTGGCTTGAAAACGGCGCAAACGGCTGTTGGCGACCGTTACGTGATGGAAGAAATGCGCCGCGGCGGCTTCAATCTGGGCGGCGAGCAATCCGGTCATGTTATTTTCCTCGATCATATTACAACGGGTGACGGCATTCTGACCGCGCTGCAGCTAGTGGATACATTGGCGGCATCCGGCAAGAAGCTTAGCGAGCTTAAAGGCTTGATGCGCAAATACCCGCAAAAGCTCGTTAACGTTCGTGTGGCGGATAAAAGCTTATACCAAGGCAATGCCGCAATCGAAGCAGCCGTCAAAAGCGTAGAGCTTGAGCTCGGCGATAACGGCCGCGTGCTTGTGCGTCCATCCGGAACGGAATCGTTGATTCGCGTCATGGCGGAAGGCCCTGAGAAGGATCAGGTTGAAGCTTACGTGGATCRGATCGCTCAAGTTGTGAAAAACGAGCTGGGCTAAGCTTTTTAGTAAACGATGTCGAAGATTTGTCGGACCTTGTAGAAGACATATCTTCGACACCTTATTTTGGAAGATATTCGCGTAATTTCGGATCATAAGGTTGCACAGCAGACATAAAATGAATATGATAGGTAGTGTGATTCAAGAAGGAAAGCGAGGATAGAGGTTACGGAAGCAAGTTAAGCGCCAGAGCTTGCGTGATGAACGAGCAGTTGCCCAGGGTGAGAACCTTGGCGTGAATCAGCTGTTCATACGGAAAGCTGACGAGGTGAAGGTGTTCGAAACATTCGGCGGGGACCTTCCGGTATTGCAAGCCAACCGAAAGCCGTTACGTAAAACGGCCGGGCGACCGGTCATACAATCGTGCGGCAGGCTTATTATGATTCGTATTCATTACTCCCGTATGTCCAAGATGCCACCTGTGGGGTGGGCACGGGCAGAGGGGTTACATTATCCGCAACAATTGCGATTAATCTGTGACAACTTCATATTGCCTGTGCCACGCAATGGCGGCATCCGATAAGGCGGGAAATAACCTATTCGGAGGCTTATTAAATTATGTGTGGAATTGTAGGATATATTGGTAAACGCGACTCTCAGGACATTTTGCTCGAAGGCTTGAAGAAGCTTGAATACCGGGGATATGATTCTGCGGGAATCGCGGTCTTCACGAAAAACGGGCTTGAAATTACGAAGTCCAAAGGACGTTTGGCGAATCTTGAAGGCTTGCTGCGCGAGGAGCCGCTTGAAGGCTTTGTCGGAATCGGACATACGCGCTGGGCTACTCACGGCAAACCGTCTGACGTGAATTCGCATCCGCATACGGACAACACGGCTAAGTTTTCTGTCGTCCACAACGGTATCATTGAGAATTATTTGAACCTGAAAGAAGAATTGGTCGCAAAAGGACATATTTTCGTATCGGAGACGGATACGGAGGTAATCTCCCATCTTGTAGCCGATGAATATGACGGAAACATTGTCGAAGCGGTACAACGTGCGGTGAAACGGATGCGTGGAGCATTCGCGCTTGGCGTATTAACAGAGTTCGAACCTGAACGTCTAGTCGCGGTTCGTTTCGCAAGTCCGCTTGTAATTGGCGTGGGCGAAGGCGAAAACTTTATCGGATCGGATATTCCTGCTATTTTGGAGCATACGCGCAACGTGTATATTCTGAATGACGGCGAAATGGCGATTCTGACAAAGGATTCCGTCGAATTGCTGACGACTGAAGGCGAAAGTATTTCCAAGGAAATATTTCATGTCGATTGGGATCTAGTGACAGCAGAGAAAGCCGGATTTGATCACTTCATGCTGAAAGAAATCCACGAGCAGCCCAAAGCATATCGTGACACGATGATGAGCCGTATTACGGAAGATGGCAAGTCGGTGGCATTGAAAGAGCTTGGCATGACGGATGAATATATTAAATCGATTCGCAAAGTACACATTGTTGCCTGCGGAACGGCATACCACGCAGGTCTTGTCGGCAAATCGGTCATTGAATCGCTAGCGCGCATTCCAGTTGAGACGGATGTTGCATCGGAATACCGCTACCGTTCACCGATCATCACGCCGGATACGCTTGTTATCGTTGTTAGCCAATCGGGCGAGACGGCAGATACGCTTGCCGCGCTTCGTGAAGCGCAGCGCAATGGTGCTCGCGTGCTGGCGATTACAAACGTGGTAGGCAGCTCGGTTGCCCGTGAAGCAGACCATGTGTTAATTACATGGGCAGGTCTTGAGATCGCTGTTGCATCAACGAAAGCTTACACTTCTCAATTGATCGCATTTTATCTATTCGGCCTTCAGCTTGCTAGCACGCTGGAGACGAAAGACGCGGCTTATATTGAAGAAGTAATTGCTGCTATGCACAAGCTGCCAGAGCAGGTTGAACGCATTCTGGAGCAGGCGCATGTGCTGAAGCAAGTAGCGGAATCGATCTCGCATCACAAGCATCTGTTCTTCATCGGCCGCGGCGTAGACTATGCAGTAGCGCAAGAAGGCTCGCTGAAGCTGAAGGAAATCTCGTACATTCACTCGGAAGCCTATGCGGCAGGCGAGCTGAAGCACGGCACCCTGGCTCTGATCGAGGATGGCATTCCGGTAATCTCGCTCGTGACGCAAGAAGAGCTGTACGAGAAAACACTTAGCAACATTAAAGAAGTGAAAGCTCGCGGTGCTCACGTGCTTGGCATAGCAAACGAAGGCAGCGAAGAAGAGGTAGCGAAGTCTGTGGATGAGCTGTTCGCGATTCCGAAGACTCTTCCAATCCTATCGCCTGCACTGTCGGTTATTCCGCTTCAACTGATCTCCTATTATGCATCGCTTGCGCTTGAGCATGACGTGGATAAACCACGGAATTTGGCGAAAAGTGTGACGGTGGAGTAGGGATAGGTTAGTTGGGGTTTGGGGTGTTAAAAGAAAATAAAGTATTAGACTGAAAAATAAAGTATTAGACTGAGAAAATAAAGTTGTAGACTGGGAAAATAAAGTATTAGACTGACGTAATTGGCCATACTGCTACTAGGAGCTCTACTACTGTCTACAGAATCGACATCCAGAACAAACAACATGACTCTATTTGAGGCTGCCTTCGGGTAGCCTCATTTTTTTAATTTCATTTTGGGGGTGGTTCGTAATGGCCAAACGGAAACGGGAGATCACAGAAGCAAAGATAGATCGCTTTATTAGAGAAGGAAGAGGTCAGGGAACAGGCAAAGATTATCTTCCATGGTTTCGAATTCAGGATGTTCCCTCGGATGGCAGAGCCACTCGTGGTGTTGGCTGGACAACGGGCAGAAGGCATGAGCTTCTTTCAGATATAGAACGTGATTATTGCTATCTATTGGATTATTCAGATAATGTGTCGGATATTCGTGAGCAGTTCCCTCTTCTTCCGTTGGAAGAAACTAAGTTGATAGCAGAAAAAATAGGCGTAAAGCACCCTGCTGATCCGAAGACAGGCGTGGACATTGTAATGACAACTGATTTTCTTATTACATATAAGGATAAGCACTACGCAAGAACGCTTAAGCCATTTTCGGAATTAGAAAATGAGCGAACAATCGCAAAATTTGAAATAGAGCGTGTTTACTGGGAAGAACGGCATGTTGACTGGGGAATTATCACCGATCAAGACTTGCCGGATGTTCTAATTAGGAATATTGAATGGATTCATAAAGAGTATCACAACGATGACGTCTCTGAATTAGGAGGATTCGTTATCAATAATTTACAGCGAATGCTTTCAACCCGTCTGAATTCCGGTGAAGCTATTTCCAGAGCTTGTTCATTCTGCGACGAACAACTTGGATTAGAACTAGGAACGTCTTTGGCACTTTTTCGTCATCTTTTAGCACGTAAAATATGGTCTGTAGATATGAATGAAAGAATCATTCCAACGAATGCAGTGAGAGACTTCATGATAAATGCAGCAGTAGAGAAACTAGCGAAAGGTGGATGAAAGACGTGCAATCACTCTATGAAAATATGGTTGTGGAATGGAAGATGTCTGATTCTGAGGATCGTTTTGTAGAACGTATAGTATGGATTTCGCCTGTCGAAGATATTCTCTTTAGTATTGCGATAGGTGATGAAAAAGCTTTCCCTATTATGAAAACTTACTCTGAGTATACAGCAGGCTTTGAAGCAGATCTGTTAAAACAGATTGATTGGGTTAATGATAATGTTCCCCTATTAGATTCTAATATTGATAGTGAGCATTTAAATATTCGTGATAAATCATGGGATGCTATTAAGGATATAGTGCATGATGAGCCAAGTTGTTTTGAGAAAGGCTTTAGGGGATCTCGCATCAAGGAAGTACAGGAACGTACAGGACTTCATAAAAGTACGATTTATCGGTATTTGCGTAGATATTGGCAAGGTGGCAAGATGAAAAATGCATTATTGCCCCATTTTAATAATTGTGGAAGCCTCGGAAATGAAAGAGCACCTAAGGAAACTAAACGTGGCCGTCCAAGAAAATTTGAAGATGAACCTGTTGGGATCAATATTGATGAGGATATCAAACAATTGCTGAGATCAGGTATTCGGTTGTTTTACAACAATAAGGATAAATCTCCACTCAAGCATGCCTATCAGAAGACACTTGAAAAATTCTTTGCATCCGGTTTTCGTCAAAGTGGACAAGCGGTCGTACCTGTACTTCCTTCTCCAGATCAGTTGCCAACCTTCGGACAATATAAGTATTGGTTCAAAAAAGAAATGGATCTGGAGGATACGCTTAAAAGTAGACTAGGCAAGAAGAGATTTGCATTAGATTATCGTCCCATTCTCGGTAGTTCTACTTATGAAAGCTTTGGTCCTGGTTCTAGATTTCAAATAGATGCAACGGTAGCAGATGTTTATTTGGTCAGTGAATATCGACGCGAATGGATTATTGGCCGTCCAATTATTTACATTGTTATCGATGTTTTTAGTAGATACATTGCAGGAATTTACATTGGCCTTGAAGGACCAAGCTGGATTGGTGCAATGATGGCATTAGCCAATACGACAACCGACAAGGTAAAGTTCTGCGCACAATACGGTATTGAAATTGATCCGGAGGATTGGGTAAGCAGTCATTTACCGCAAAAACTAACGGCAGATCGTGGGGAACTTGAAGGAACTAGACCAAGCCAACTTATTGATGTTCTGGGCGTCGATGTAGAAAATGCTCCTCCTTATCGGGCAGATTGGAAAGGAATTGTTGAGCAGCAGTTCCGATTAACGAATCTGCGAAGCATACGATTTATTCCTGGAGCAATTAAAGAACGTTATAGAGAGCGTGGAGAAAGGGATTATCGCCTGGATGCGAAGCTGACCCTTCGTGAGTTTACTCAAATTATGATCCATAACATTCTTTATCATAATAATGATCACCATATGTTGTGGTACGACCGGAACGAATTTATGGTGGCGGATGAGGTTACACCTATTCCTAGAGATTTGTGGCATTGGGGGATTGTTAATCGTAATGGGCGTCTTAAAAAACAGCCGGAGCATATCGTAAAGTTGAACCTAATGCTGCAAGGTGAAGCTACTGTTACTGCCGCAGGAATTCAGTTCAAAGGCGTGCATTACGGATGTGAATTAGCGATGCGGGAGCAATGGTTCATAAAGGCAAGAGCAGGCAAAACGTGGCGGGTTAAGGTATGCTACGACCCTCGTTCCACTAATGAAATTTATTTGTGGTTGAACAATGGGCACCAATTCGAAACATGTACACTTCTTGAGCGGGAAGAAAGATATCTTAATAAAAGATTTGAGGAAGTAGAAGATCTGTTAGAGATTGAGAGATACCAAGGAAGGTATCAGGATGTGAATAATATGCTGTCCAAAATCGAGCTTGATGCTCAAACGAAAGCAATTGTTGAAATGGCAGCTAAGAAAACGAATGAAGCCATTCAACAAAGCGAAGAAAGCAATAATCAACGTGTGAAAGGAACCAGACAGCGTCGTAGCAATGAAAAACTTGAAAACCGCAAACATGAAGCTTTTCAGTTGTCCGATCAAGGTGCTGCGTCAAATGACTCAACCAATAATGTAGTTCCTTTAAAACGCAATGATGCTGTTGAGAAAAAACAAACGTATATCCCTCCTGCAGATAAGCTATCGAAAATAAAAGCGTATTTGCAGGAAGATGGTGATGAAGAATGAGTGAGTTTGATATCCCGTTGTTTCAGTTCAGTCGTGGTGAATTTGTAGAAGCGGACTACCAAGATCCTTTATTGGAGGATTATCGAAATAATCCATTACTAGAAGCACTCCCACCTATCTGGGATGATCATGCAGTAGTGAAAAGCCTGTCTTCAAGTCCGATTTTCAATCCTTCAGAACGTAATTTGCCGGTTCATCTTCGCATGCATTGCGTTCAGAGGATTTCAAGGGATTTCTTTCGGCCGCTATCCAGACATTTGGAATTGCAGCAAAGCCTCTCTAGATTGATTAGAGACGGCTATGTGGGGCGTAATCCACTGACTCCTAATTATGCTTTTAGAGCCCGTAAAGACGCGTATGAGCTCATTATGAAGGGGACTACAAACGGATACCCGGTAAATACCCCTACCTCTGCTGGATTCGCTCTAGTCGGTATATCTGGAATTGGGAAATCCAGCAGTCTGATGCGGATTTTGCAAATGTATCCGCAAGTCATCTTGCATCGCAAATATAGAGAGCAAGATATGCCTGCTCCCTATCAAATTGTATGGCTGAAAATGGATTGTCCACATGATGGTTCTATTAGAGGGTTATGTTTGAATTTTCTACTGGCGGTTGATAGCCTGGTCGGTACTAGATATTACAAAAAGAATGCGACTAAAACTCCGGATGAGCTGTTGCCAATTATGGCTCAGGCTGCTGCGGTTCATTGTCTTGGTGTATTGGTCATTGATGAGATTCAAAATTTGCAAGAAGCCAAAGACGATCGTGCAGCTCAAATGTTGAACTTCTTCGTTCAATTGGTGAATACAATTGGATTGCCGGTCATTCTTGTAGGCACATACAAAGCGCTCCCGGCACTGAATGGTGAATTCCGCAATGCGCGGCGAAACAGCGGTCAAGGGGATGCTACATGGCATCATTTCAAGAAAGATGATGAGTGGGAATGGCTGCTGCAAGGCTTGTGGAAGTATCAGTGGACAGACAAGAAGGTCGACTTAACTCAAGAGTTTATAGATGTAATGTTCGACGAATCTCAAGGCATATCTGACGTTGCAATAAAGCTGTTTATGTTGACGCAATGGCGAGCGTTGGACAAAGATATCGAGCATATTACACCGGAACTAATTCGATCTGTTGCAAAGGATCGTCTCATCTTAATCAAGCCTGCTCTGGAGGCATTACGTTCGGGTAAGAAGAAGCAAATTCAGATGTTTGCTGATATTTACGATAGTGTTTCTGTGGATGATTACCTGGATCGGATTGAAGCTGAACAACGGCAAGCTGAGAGATTAGAAGTAATACGTACTGAGCTTGGCTATAATGTCAGCGAGCAGACTGTTAACGAATTAAGCGCTTGGCTAATAGATGCAGGCATAGAGCAGTCGGTTGCATTACAGTCTGCAAAAGAGGTAACAAAAGCACATATGCATGAGTTGGATGTTGTTGATCTTCACAAAGAGGTGCTAAAACTCGCATTGCAGAAGCAGAGGAAAGTAACCAGTGAAGCCGCAGTGCAACGCAATAAACGTACGCCTAAGATGTTACCGACAGCACCTCATGATTTGCGAGTAATTGTGACTCAAGGGAAAAAGAAGAAGCTACCAGCCTACGATTCACTTAAGGCTGCTGGATATATTAAAGATCCTTTGGAGTTTATAGGCTAAGGTGGTGATTAAATGAACGAATATGGTAGCTTGCCTCTCCCCTATCCGGATGAATTATTGTATGGCGTAATCACTCGCTATCACCTGCGTATGAACAACTCAAGTCCCAAATGGACGCTAAGAGAAGTATATGGCACGGAAAATGTTATTCCAACATTAGATCTTCCCAGTCACTTGGATGATGTCACTGAGCGGAGTTCACAAACAGGAATGTCTTCCGATCAGTGGATTGATGAGCATACGCTATATTCGTTCTATGCGCCCTTTCTTCCGATTGAACGCAGCAAACGACTGAAACAACTGATGAAAAGCAAACACGGCTCAGGTATTCATACGTTAGTTGGTATCACGGCTAGCACCATTGATCGAAGCGGTGAATTTAAGTTTTGTCCGGATTGTTACGAGGCGGATATTAAACAGTTTGGGGAGCCTTACTGGCATCGCATTCATCAAATTACTGGTGTAATGGTTTGTCCATTCCACTGTGTTTTACTGCATCGAATAATATATCCTGTGGCTGAGCGACACGGATTAACAGTGCTGCCTATTTCCAGATATTTGTTTAAGTCGCAGCAAGTTCAGAAGGATTTATCAGACAAGCTTAAATTAAAGTTGTTTGACATTGCTCTGGATGTTCAACAGCTAATAAGCGTAGGAAAGTCGCTTGATCTATATAATCTCCGTAAGTCATTACTTTATAAATTAAACGAACACGGATGTTTGACGCCAGGTAAACACATTCGACAGAGTAAACTTGAAGATCAAATCAGGGGCTACTACGGTCGGGAATTACTTGAAATGCTAGATTGTATGATTTATGGGGAGTATTATTCATGGCTGGCAGTGGCAGCTAGGAAAGCTCGTAGGGCTGTTCATCCGTTGAGACATCTACTGCTGATACACTTTCTATTTGGATCCTTCTCGGACTTCTTAGGGCAAATGAAGACAGTCTACTCTCCTTTCGGAGAAGGTCCATGGCCTTGTCTCAATAAGGCTGCAGATCATTACAAAGAATCTGTTATTGAAGGTATAAGGATTACTCGTTGCACGGACACAGGTAATCCGGTGGGCACATTTACATGTAGATGTGGTTTTTCATATTCAAGAAGAGGACCAGATCATAATATGGAGGACCGTTTGCGGATAGGTCGTATTAAAGCCTTTGGCCATGTATGGATGAACCAATTAGAGAATCATATGCAGAATGGTTTATCATATCGGGCAACAGCCGGGAAATTAGGGGTGGATACGAAAACAATCATTAAATATGCACGCTATGATCAGGAAATTCAGAAAGCATGTCCTGAAGAGTCTCCACCGTCTCAAAAATCTATAAAAGTACAGCATCGGAGAATGAGACTTGCTTCGGGTTACGTTCGGATAGATTGGGAGAAGCGTGATCTCGCATTAAGCTGGGAGGTTGAAGAAGCTTGTAAAACGCTGCTTGATGAAAGAGATACTAAGCCTGTTCGAATCACTATTGCTTCAATAGGCAAGCGTATTGGAAGACTATCGTTGCTTGAGAAACATAAAGAGAAGCTTCCTGTCACAATAGGAATCCTGTCGAACTATCTGGAGTCAGTGGAACAATTTCAAATTCGAAGAGTTCGATGGGCAGTGGAACAAATGAAGGATGAGTTTCCCATCAAAAGATGGAAACTTGTCAGGAAAGCTGGTTTAAGACCGGGATATTCACAAACTGTGTCCGAAGTGCTTGAATGCTATAGCGGTTATGGATTGCATACATTGGAATACACAAATGAGGTGACGACACAGTGCGTACAATAGGATTTCGACCTTGGACATTTTTAGAAGATGAAGATGTCGAGTTGTTTTGGTTTGGCTCGCCTTATATTAATTATAGGAGAGATTGGAGTGTTCGAATTGCATTTAAAAGGGCTTCTGGTGATCTGAAAACCCTGACTTACCCATGGGGGAAAATGCCACTATTAAGATTGGGTCAAATTTATACAAATGGTAACTTGAATCAAGTTCGCCCGATAAGTGGGTCAGCCTATAATTTCACAATACCATCTCTAGATTCAGGGGTGATTGTGAATTCCTTCAAACTACCAAAGAGCCTTATTGATTTTGGCAAGAATCCTGAGCTAGGCATGCAAAATATCATTCAATATTCTATTAGAGGATTAACATTTTGTATTCCTGTTATGGAGCTGCTTAGAGCAATGTTTATTAATTCAAAACTATTAGCTAATTCTTTGTTAGAGCCACATGGCTTGGAACAACTTATTGACAAGTGTGAGTTTGAAAGAAATGTTCTTCATTTTCATCTAGGCAACCGTGTTTCTAGTACGTTGGCTACGGAGAGTAATGCTCGTCTCATATCATGGATATATTTAGACTTCAAAATAAAAGCTATGTGGGATTCTGTATATCGAATTTTGTTTAGTCAAGCCGTGAATGGATCGCCTATAAATCCTTCCATTACGTTAAGGAGAGGCATTCCTCTTAGTGTAGAGTTGCCACCAACAGGCCCAATTGAAATGACAGTTCGAGGCGAAAAGTTTTTAAATACAATTTTGGTTAAAGAAATTATTGGTTTTGGGGGATTTACACATCCGGCCAATGAAATTGAATTCTGGCATCCTTCTAAGAAGCGACAGGAGCCTGTTTTCGGCGAAAAACGTTTACGGATAACGTCTCGTAGTAAAAATGACGACATTGTGATTAATGATGAAAGTGAAAATGCAAAAGAAGATACCAATCAGGATGTTTTTGAGGCCCCTCCTACCTACATGAAGTTTATTAATTTTCCAGTAGTAAGGACTCGAAAGAAAAGCGTAAGGCGAACGAATACAGGCAACGATGTCATTGTTAACTCTGGTAAAGGCGGCAAATCTTTAGGGGATGCAAAAGAAGTGAGTGTGCAGGATTCAATCGTAGGTGGAGATACGCCGCCCATTGATTTTCAAACGTTAGAGATGGTTCCAGTTTCAGAAGCAATTGGCTTGGAAGACTTCTTTAAGATGATAAGTATGCTGCAGGAGATGACTTCGTATTCTATTCGAATGTCTGTAGTCCGAGTACCTCCATGCAAGCGGTTCTCAATTTGTCCGAATGGAGCTCGTCGGACTTGTGCTATTGTTCAGGTATCGAATGATGTTAACACCAAATATATAGTCGAGGTTGCTAGGCCAGATGATTGGTCGATATCGACGCTAATCTTGCAACCACTGAAAGAAATGTCACTCAAGACGATCGAAAATGAAATTAAGTTACTTCTGGACGGTTTAGTGCAGAGAAGTGGTCATTGGGATAAGAAAGTTTTAGAAATTCGCGAAAAATTGTTAATAGGAAAAGTGAAGCATTATCAGAATGATTCTATAAGTGCTTGGGCATCTCGTGTACAGGATAAGATTCATTACTGAGTTAAAGGAATTACTCTAGTAGGTCACGAACATCTCGTGTAGAATAAGTGTAATACAGTATTTTCCTCCTGGTCAAATAGTCTTACCTGTGATATCCTGGTTCAAAACAAAGAATAGGTGGAGCTTAATGAGTGGTCGAGTATTTAATGTTCTAGATTTGTTTTCTGGAGCTGGTGGAATGGCTGAAGGCTTTCTACAAGCGGGATTTAAAATACCCAATGCATGCGATTATAGCGCTGAAGCAGCATTAACTTATAAACATAGGCATCAACAATTAGGTTATGCAGACCTGGGTTTTTATCAAGGCGATATTAGGAAAATAGCAACACCTAAAAAAATTAAAGAATTTATACAAGACAACGAAATATCAGTAGTTGTAGGTGGGCCGCCGTGTCAAGGTTTTAGTTTGACTGGTAAGAGAGTTCAAGATGATCCAAGAAACTATCTTTTTATTGAATATTTGAAAATAGTGAAAATTGTGAAACCTAAATACTTTGTTATAGAGAATGTGGAGGGAATACTCTCGTTTAAAGTAAGTGGTTTAAAGGCAATAAGTCGTACAATTTATGATAATGTAACAGTGCCTGAAATAATTGTTAAAGAAGCTGAAAAAATTGGCTATAGGGTAAAATATAAATTGTTAAATGCCAAAAATTATGGTGTTCCTCAAAATCGCCCCAGAGTTATTTTTTTAGGACATCAAATTAAACGTGAAAAAGGAAAGATAATTGATATCGTACCACCACCGGATTTTCCTGCATTCCATGAAACTATAACAACTGTTTCTCAAGCCATTTCAGATTTAAGGTTTGTAAAAAATGGAGAGACAGCAGAATCATATAACAGCAGATATAAAACTTCTCCATACCAGATAGCATTAAAAAATGGTTTAACTCCTAACATAAATGGTGTTGGGATAAGATCAGTTAGTTTAACTAATCATTCTGCCTCTAACCATACAGATAAAGTAGTGAAGAGGTTTAAAAAACTAAAACCCGATGAGAGTATCGCACAATTATTAAACCGAATAGATGAGAAAGAACTTGAAGAATACAATACTAAGAAATATAGATGTACAAAACTTCATAAAGACAAAGTCTCTCCTACTGTTCTAACGTTGCCTGATGATATTATCCACTATGATCCACACAATCCAAGAATATTGTCTGTCAGAGAATTAGCAAGATTACAATCATTTGATGATTCTTTTGAGTTTCTGGGTAAACGGACAACTGGTGGAGATAGAAGGAAATATGAAACTCCCCAATATACTCAAGTAGGAAATGCAGTACCTCCAATGTTTGCTAATGCAATTGCAATTGAGATTATGAAAGCTCTAAAAAATAATGATAATGAGTGATGCATAATGACCGAGAAGGATTTGTTGAAGTTTAAAATTAGTACAGGTTTAAAAAATCTAATAGGTAAAGAACTAATTACAGATGAATTAATAGCTATATTTGAGCTGGTTAAAAATTCATATGACGCTCATGCAACTAACGTGAAGCTTTATTTTAAGAATACAAAATCAAATAATTCCAAAATTATAATAGTCGATAATGGTAAGGGAATGGATATCGAAGATATTCAAGATAAATGGTTGTTTGTAGCGTATTCTGCTAAGAAAGATGGTTCTGAAGATGAAAAGGAAAAAGAGGACTATCGTGAAAAGCTAAAGTCTTTGAGAGGCTTTGCGGGAGCTAAAGGTGTAGGTCGTTTTTCATGCGATCGTCTAGGAAATAATCTTAATCTTATTACTATTAAAGATAAAAATAATGCTGTCATAGAAAATATCACTGTTAAATGGGAAGAGTTTGAGAAGAATAACAAAGATGAGTTTGCAGAAATAGGAGTTAAACATAAAGTCTTAGAGAACACAGAGTATGATATCTCCCATGGTACGATTTTAGAAATAACGGGTTTAAGGGATGAGTGGAAAAGAGAAAAATTAATTAAGTTAAAAAATTCCCTAGAGAAGTTAATTAACCCAAATCAGCAAACAGAGGATTTTAGCATTGAGCTAATTGTAGAGGATGAAGTCAATGATGACAAAAAGGCTCCACAATATAATAAAGTAAATGGGTTTATTAAAAATTCAATTTTTGAAGTGCTTAAAATTAAAACTACTAAGATAAATGTATTAATTGAAAATAAAACAATTACTACCACACTTGAAGATAGAGGAAAGCTTATATATAAAACAATTGAGAAAAATCCTTATATAATTGAAGATATCAGTTTCGAATTGTTTTACCTGAATCAAGCTGCTAAAAATAATTTCACAAAGTTAATGGGAATAAGGCCGAAATCATACGGTTCGATTTTCATGTATAAAAATGGATTTCGAATCTATCCATTCGGTGAAGCAGGCGAAGATCCGTTGAAATTAGATATGCGAAAAAATCAAGGGCATAGTCGATTTCTCGGCACTCGAGAACTTATTGGAAGAATTGAGATCACTGAT
Organism: Paenibacillus sp. 2TAB23; assembly: GCF_052115165.1. Lineage (NCBI taxonomy): Bacteria > Bacillati > Bacillota > Bacilli > Caryophanales > Paenibacillaceae > Paenibacillus > Paenibacillus sp. 2TAB23. Next base: position 76,354 of record NZ_JBFRGD010000021.1, on the reverse strand, counting down.
TTTTTGGATAACTTTATAGAAACTACAAGTCGAGATGGTGGACTTATAAAAAATAAATCTTATGAAGACTTAATTGAATGTTTTTATGATAAAGGTTTGAAAAAACTAGAAAAATATGTTGTGAGTATTATTAGATGGGGGGAGCCATATTTAAATTTAGACGATAACGAAAGGAATGCAGCATTAAACCCTGAGGATGTAAAATCAGAGATAATTGAAACAATTAAAAAAATATCTTTATCAAAAGATATTATTAGTGTAGAGTATGACCCCAACTTTATCGAGATAATTGAAGAACGTCAGCAAAACAGTGTCTCAAGAGTTATATCAAATTTAACAGTAAGGGCTTTAGAGAGTACCAATGATCCTGAGTTGCACAAGGATCTAGGTAGAATTGAAAAAAAATTTAACGAATTATTGATCGAGAGAAATGAATATGAGAAAGAAAGTGAACAGAGCAAAGAGCAGTTACAACAATTAAGTGAGGATCTTAATAAGACTGAGAGCCAAAATCTCTTTCTGAAATCAGTTGCCTCTACAAATGTAAAAGAAATAGTTAGTTTGCAGCATCACATTGATCACGGGACAGTGAAAATCGGCAATAGTCTTAATGGTTTGAGAGAAGCTATCAAAAATGATGCTTCAAAACAGACCTTAATGAAATTTGTTGAAAAAATAAGCTTAGAGAACGAAAAAATTTCAACAATTGCAAGATTTGTTACTAAAGCAAATTTCAATACTACTTCTAAAACAATAACACGGGATATAGTTCAATTTGTTAATGAGTATATTGAAAATGTCTATTTGCATTATGAAGATTTAAATATTAATAATACATTGCTTAGTATAGCGATTGATAACTCTAAAGATATAACCTTTAGCTACAAGTTTAAGCCATTAGAAGTTATTATTATTGTAGACAATTTACTTAGCAACTCCTATAAAGCTGGTGCGAAAAATGTTCAAATAGTTTGGGAGAATGATACAGCGGATACATTGAAATTGATATATACAGATGATGGGAAAGGCATAGAGAGCAGGATAGTGGATAAGATATTCAATTTTGGTTTTACAACTACGGATGGTTCTGGATTGGGGCTATTCCACGTCAAACAGTTATTAGAAAATATGCATGGGAGAATTTCAGTCAGTACAAATAAAGCGCAGGGTGCAGAGTTTATTTTGGAGGTTCATAATGGGGCTGGAGTATAAGATATTATGGTTTGAAGATGACGCTGAGATTGTTGCCGAGAAAAGAGAAGTATTAGATGAATACCTAATGGAGTATGGATTTAAACTTCATATTAAACATCACGAAAATGGGCGTGACTTGGAAGAATTAATTAAAGAAGATTACGACTTGATTTTAACTGATTTAAACTTAAGTGAGGAAGACACTGGTGACAAAATATTAGACAATTTAAGAAGTCATAATATATTAACGGAAGTTTTGTTTTATTCAAGTAATGCAACTGGTATAAACGATATTATTACAAGACATAAATGGGTAGAACGTGTTTCATTTTTAGTTGGTGCAAAAGAACTTTTAAGTAAGATTAAACAGTTGATTTCACTTACTATTAAAAAATTGCAAGAGGTTAAGACCATGAGAGGATTAGTAATGTCTGAAACGAGTGAATTAGATGTTAAAATGACAGGGATTATTCTAGACCTCATCTCAACATGTGGGGATCAAGACGGAAAGAAGCAAGAGATAATTAATAAAGTGATTATAAATAGAGAAGAAAGATTAACTAGATACAAGTCAACAGCAACTATTGAAGTTATTGAGCAATTGTGTGGAGAATTAGAAGCTAATGACAGATTAAGTGCTATTAATCGATTAATAAAACACCGACATCAAGAACTCGGGACAGCATTATTCTCAGATAATAAAGATATTCTTCAAGCTTATAAAACTGAAATACTTGATGTTAGGAATGCATTAGCACACTCGGAAGTAATTATTGTAGATAATAAAAAAGTGATTAGAAGCCATGTAAATAAAATGGAAGTAACATTTGATGAAGATACTTGCAAGAAGATAAGAAGAGATTTAATAAAGCATACGGGTAATTTAATTAACCTAAGGGAAAAAATTCAATCAACGCTATAGCCATCTTTGCTTTATGCTGATTTTGTTGCAAAAAGTACATTTTAGCCAGCGCACCTTAATGTCTTGTAATGTAATAGACATTGGCATGTTAAAGCAGTTTTCATTGTTACATTCAGGACATTTATACGCAATTGTTTTCAACAGCATAGTTTCACTCCCCATTCTATTTAAAATGTGCCCTTTCTAAAATGTATTTAAACATTTGGAATTTATGTACCCATTTCTAAGCAGAATGACTCTTATTTTTCACTTCAGTCTAATACTTTATTTTTTCACTTGTAAGGAATTGATTCTTAAGTTATAGTTCATAGTCTAAAACTTATTTCTCAATACCTGACGATTTTCAAACTCAAAAACCGCGTCAAATCAACAACTCCAGTCTAATACTTTATTTTCTTCGTACATGGGGGTTTGTTTTGTAGACTTGCATTAAAGTTTGCAAGTTTACAGTTAGCCAACAAAGTCTACCACTCAATCAAATAAGTTTACCACTAAGCCGGCGAATTTCAGGTATCCACCCCTGATTTTCGCTCGGCTTTTTTTCGTTTTTCCCCGGACATTATTTTCCCAAGCTTTCCCCGAATCTCTTTCTCCCGCCTTACTTCCGCATCCACAACATCAAGAATAGCGCTACACGCCTGCATTCTCAGGCCTATCTTCAGTTTTTTATCCCTCTCATGAAAGCTCTTCTTAGGTGTTTCTCGACTTATTTTCCGATCCTTTACCCGAACGATTTCGTCCTGAGCTCAGCTCATTCCCTACGATCTTCCCTGATTTTACATCAAACCAATTTTGCCTTTTCTGCTCTGATTTTGCTCGATTTTTTGTGATTTTCTCGATCATATTTTGGGATTCAGCGGCAAGCTTATTTTACTTCAGGGATTTGGAGAGAGTGACGAAGAACCGCTATGAAGCCTTGTGAGGCGTGGGTTTGAGGGGGGTTGGAGGGGGAGGGAATGGAGTTGGAATCTTATTTGCAGTCCACATCTTGGCGTATTTGGCGTTGCGATTACGAATATGATTGGGCTTACTGGGGGATCTGTATCTCATTCGTCATTGACGAATGGTTAAGAGAACTTATCTTGCTGAAGAGATGGAGATTGCGGATGTGGCATAGATAGGAAACGCTATTTTACAAAATGATACCCATAGTCCGTCGACTCTGCCGGGCGTCTGCGATTAAATGAAATTGCGGCTTAGGAATGCACGGACTTGAGAATATCTTCTATGAGCACATCAGGTGTCTTCGTTCAAGCCGAATCTACGGGATAAGGGAGCGTATTTTCTAAAATCAAAGCTTAACGCAAAACGCTGCAAACCGCAGCAATCGGAACAATGGCCATTCAAAGCTTGTTTGAAGGGGGTGCAGCTTTCGGCGCGGATGTGACGGCCACGTCCCGTTGGTTAAGCAGTTCCGCTACCTGGACAAGGAAATGGACCGCATCTTGCTGGAGAAAACCGGCGAGCCGGACGGTACGAGAGAAGGGCAACTTAGTTTGCTGATCGAGGAAGGCAAGGAGGTATCGACCGGCATCTGCCGCACGAACCGAGCGGGGTAGACTGGTCGCTGGGACGTGCAGAGCTGTAAGATGATCAATCCGACGCACGATGGTGCCGCTCCGCTTCGCGAGTGAGTCGCTTAAGATGAAAGTGTTGTTTGACAAAGGCGAGTTTTTGTAACTGACGTCATCGAGCAATGAATAGACGCTGCCACGTAGGACATCTGAAATGGAATAGCCTTTTTTTGACACGTAACGACTTTCGGCGTGGACATCGGATCCACGGTCCTCGGCAACTGTTTGTAATTGGTACTTATCGTCCGTCGACTTATCCATTCTTTTCCTATTACGATCAGAGGATGGAAGGGAGGCACATACAACAAGGTGTTCAGACTAGGTTACGCAAACAATATGAAAGGGGAGAATCATTGTGAGCTTGTTCAAAGCCAAAAGCATCGGCATGCGATGGACCGCTTGCTTGGTGATCGTCGCGATGCTGAGTGGCAGCTTGTTAGCGGGGTGGGCGCAGGCCGAGGAAGGCGTGCCGGATCGGCAGTCCCATATCCTTAAGTCCGAGTTGGATCCATCCACGGAAGATCCGATGTGGGATCATCTCGTCAAAATATTCGATTACTCTGAAACGGATCTGCTGAATAATATGAGAGTCACGCCTGACGGACGTTATGTCGGCTTCCTCCACTACAAGCTGGAAGGGGCGGAGTTTCATTCAGAGATCATTTTGTTCGACCGAAAGACCGGCACGCAGGAGTCCATTCTAAAAAATGTGTTCGGGCTGGAGGCTGTGAAGTTCGAGATGACGCCGGATGCTCGTTCGTTTGCCATAGTAGGCGCGGAGAGCATTTTCGCCCAGCTTAACAAGCAGGTCTATCTTTTTGACCGTACGACCCAAGAATCAATCCTAATCAGCAAACAAGCGGATAGTGACGATCCCGGGACGGGGATGAGCGACAATCCCTCCATTAGCGCGGACGGCCGTTACGTGGCATATGATTCCGGCGCCGCGGATCTCGTCCCGGATGACACGGACAACCGCGATGTTTTTGTATACGACCGCGATAGCGGCTCGAACACCAAGATCAGCTCGACTATTGAGCCCGACTCGGACTACAGCGAACGGCCTTCGATCAGCGCGGACGGCCGCTATGTCGCCTTCGAGTCGGATTCCGGTTACCTTGTCGAGGAAGATAATGATTCTAGCAAGGACGTCTTTATCCTTGACCGCACGACTGGGACGAAACGACTCATTAGCGTGACGGCTTCAGGCGAGCAGAACGGGGAGGAGAGCGGCAGCCCGATAATAAGCGCCGACGGCTCGATCGTTGTGTTCGAATCGGATGGCGCCTTGGAGGACGATGATACGAACGAGCTCAAAGACATCTACGTCTATCGTGCGTCCAACGGTGGCATCGAGCGCATATCCGTCGCGCCGGACGGATCGGAGCTCGGGAACGGGAGCTACGAGCCGCGTATGAGCGCGGACGGACGGTATGTCTCTTTCGAGACGACGCTCCATTCGTCGGAGTTAGAACAATCTTTGATTGCTTCGGTGGAGACCGGCATCACGAAGGAAGCGAACGTTAACGCGTCGGATCCGGCGTTGAAGCTGCCGCTTACGGACGTAGTGCTTAGCGATGGCGCGGAGGTCGCCGTATTCAGCGCCGGATACAGCGATGGGGGCCCTGTGTCAGAGGATGAGCAATTGCGAGCGGGGTTGTTCATTGCTTCGAAGACCCGTCCCGATGACGGTGCCCCGACATGGCCGGAAGGCAGCAAGCTGGAAGCAACCGACATCCGTTCGGACCGGGCGACATTAGCTTGGGGAGCGGCTGCCTCAACCAGCGGAATTAAGGCGTACCGCGTCTTTGCGAATAACGAGCAGATTACTGTCGTTGACGGCAGTGCGTTGACGTATACGGCTGGGGGACTCACTCCTGCAACGGAATATATTTTTCGTGTAGAGGCTGTAAACGTGAATGACATTTCGTCCACCGACGGACCTGTCGCGCGCGTGAATACGCCAGCGGACGACAAAACGCTCGAACTGAGCCTGACATTCGACAAGATGACACCGGCTAAGCTGCCGAAGTTGAACAGTACGTTGAAAATCAAAGCGAAGGCGATGACCGGACGCGCGATTGCTGCCAAAGTCGCTTACGAGACATGGCTGGACGAGTCGGGCAACCAACTGCCGGCTACCCGCAGGGCCGAGTCGTCGATCGAGCTCGTCGAGACGCAGTTAGGGTCGGGCGAATATGGAGCGACGTTCAAGGTGAAGGTAGGCGTCGCGCGGATACTGTCGGTGACGGCCGTCATGGAAGGCGCCGCAGGAGGACCCGTGGAGAAGACGGCGGCAGGCTTGCCGCTATGGGTCCCCGGAAATTTGAAGGTTACGTTTGACAACCCCGGTCAAGTCAATCTTGACGGTGCGTATTTATCGGTGTCCAGTGCGACAGGAGAAGATGTGTCGATGAGATTGATGGGTGACGGGCCTGCAGAGCTGGAAGGATTGATGCCGTCCGAGGACTATACGGTCTCGCTGATGTCCTCGGAGGGCAAATCGCTCGCAAGTCAAGCGCCCGTACAAGTGTCGGCAGGATTAATTTCCGCGTTGTCCTTGACCGTCAAACAGCCCGTCCGTCTGGCGTTCGAAATCCGTGATCAGGGCAATAATCCGGTGCCTGGTATTAGCGTCGAGCTTTGGGATGCTTCTCAAGAGAACTATCTGTCGACAGCGGTGACAGAGGAAGACGGCCGCTCAAACCTGATTGAGCTCGAGGATGCTGCCTTGAAGTATACCGTGAAGGCCGAGCTTGAAAATACGGAATTCGACGAGATGGCGCCGTTAACGTTCTCGGTTGTCGGCGGCGATCAGATAGTCAAGCTGGCTGTCAAGCGAACGCCTGAGGGCAAATTGAAGGGCAGGGTGCTTGATCCCAAAGGCCAGCCGATTGCGAATGCGCTTGTATCCGCGACTCAGATGCATAAGGGAAAGCCGGTCGTCCGCAAAGCGTACACGGGACCATCAGGCTCCTATGAATTGACGCTGTATGCCGGAGAAGCGGCTATCCAGGCGGCTAAGTCTTCTTTTAACTATAATTCGGAGGAAGGCTTAACCGTTTCAATCGTCAATGGCGTGACGAAGACACTGGATATTCCGGTAGCGACTTTTCCGACGGGGATGGTGACGTTAAATGTCCATCTCAAGCCAATCGGCGGCGAATGGCAGGGGCCGATCGATATGGAGGCGCTTCGGTTCAGTGCTACGCTAAAGGGTAGAACGAGCAACCGTGTCAGTTATTTCCATAATATAGTTACGCTTCAAGGCTTGCCCGGCGACAACGTAGAGGTATGCGTGAACGGCGTAATCACGAGAACGTTCATGCAGTGCACGAATGTCGTGCTGGATGACAACGCGAATGCGACGGCCGAGCTGTGGGTCGAGGAGAAAGGCGGGCTCGTCAGCGGGAGCTTTGACTCCAATCTCGAGGCATGGACGAATGTGACACTGTACGAAGTCACCGATAAAAGCTATGTTTACGCGGACTCCCAAAGCTACCGCGGAGGGAGCTTCCTCGTACATGCGCCAAAAGCGGGAACCTACAAGCTGGATCTTACGCGCAGGGATCCGGATACGGATGCGCTTTGGACGGCTTCGGCTCAAGTGACCGTTCGAGAGAGGGAGACTCTGGATGTCGGCAAGCTGAGACTTGCGCCGGCGAGTTATTTCAGCAGCTCGAGATACAACGGCTTCATGGCGGAACCGAGCGAGGTATCGCCCGGCGCGACCGCCAATTTGCGGGCTTATTACCAAAATGGCTCGAAGGCTGCGATCGGCGGAGCTGTACTTCGAATGGAACTCCCAGTCGGCGTAACGCCGGTAGCAGAAGACGGCGAGGTTCTCGTTCGCGTGAACGGCGAGGCTGGAAGGGCCGTCATGAAGGACGGCGCGTTGGAAGTCCAGCTTGGTGACATCGCCCCGTATGCGAAAGGGGTGGTTATTCTTCAGGTGAAGCTGGCTGCGAATTATAGTCAAGGCCGTGCGAAGCTGGTAGCTCGGATCATGGGTACGTCCGAAGGGAAAACGGTGGACGAAGCGCTGGGCACCGCGGTGCTGGAAGTGCCGACTGTTACAATTGAAGCGCCCAAGACGGTCTCCACGTCCGTCGTCAAAATTAACGGACTGGCCCCCTCGTCCAGCCGAGTCAATATCTACGACGAGCAACTTCTGCTCGCAACCGTGAATGCGACATCGGCTGGCACTTGGCAAAGCGTGATCCAGCTGAGTCCTTCGGGCAGCTCGGATGTGCATCTGCTGTGGGCAGAGGCGGTGACGGGTGAGAGGACAATCCGCACGGATCGCAAGCTGCTGAGCTACGACGAGGCGGAGCCAACGCTCCAATCGATTGACATGGTCCAGTATCCGGACGGGAAGTGGGTTCGTCTGGATGTCGCAAACGGCATCGCTTCGCTTCCATACACGATCATGCCGGGTCATCCATTCGAATTCGTCCTGCAGTTCGACAAACCGGATCTAGTGAAAAACCTAAAGGTTTATCTGGGCGGTCAGATCGGTAAACCCGTCGCGGCAGAGAAGCATGACGACGGCAAGTTCAGGGCGACGGTCCCGACGACGCAGAATTCGCTCGGCGGCTTGTACGTGGCTTACGACACCGTGAAGCCGAAGGCCGTGATCACCCGGGATATCCCGACTGAGGAGGAGACGAACGCGCTACTACCTCCAGCATTCCGGGATTTCAAAATCGTCGAAAAGACCCCGTTCGCCCTAAAAGACGGCGTTTATTCTGGTCATGCCGTCTTTGAATTCCCTGAGGCGGAGAACATTCGGCTCGAAGCGAGCGAGCGCATCGATCTGACGCCAACGTCATATCTTCCGACCGTGGAAGAGATCGTAAAGGCGGAGGCGGAGGGCATCCCGTTGTACAACGTCACCTTCGACGTGAAGGAAACGGAGAACGGCGTCCTGGTCAATATGAAAGCGTATATGCCGAAAGGATACCTGTTCCCTGAGGACAAAGCTCCATCGGGCGTCCAGGGGATGGCTGCGTTCGACGAAGAGTTGGACCCGCTCGAGATTCTGGAAGAGATGGGCATCGAGACGACACCTTATCAAAAGGGAATGATTCAGGTATCCACTGATTACGCGATGACCTCTAAGAGTGCTTCCGATCCGCTCTTCTCAATCAAGGATCAATATGAGGGCTACAAAGGCTACGCCGGCAAAATCATGAAGATCATGGAGAATGTCGGATCCTCATCGGTATGTCCGGAAAATATGGAAGCAACCGGCGAACAGGCTGGTAAGGCGCTGCTGGCCACGGTCGGTGGTGAAATCGCGAAGACCGCGCTCGGCGCTTGGACGGGTGCGATGATGCTGGAGGGACCGGTAGGGTTCCTGGCCGGCTACGCGAGCAAATACGTCACCAACAAGATCGACAGCTATGTCGACGAGCAGATCGGACTTGTCGGATCAGCGGGGCCTACGGATCCTGCCGCTTGTCAAGACGATGACCTCGAAGACCTGGACGAAGAAAACATTTACAAGAAAAGATTGAAGCGGGTCGCCCGTATGAAATGGATTTACGATCCGAGCGGCTATGTGTATGAAGCGGTTCCCTCCAACCGTCTGGAGCAGGTGAAGGCGACCGTGCTCTTCAAGGATACAAACTCGGGTAAGTGGAAGGTGTGGAACGAAGCGCCGGATTACGGGCAGATCAATCCGCAATACACAGACGCTCAAGGCCGATACGGCTGGGACGTCCCTGAGGGCTTTTGGAAGGTTGTCTGGGAGAAGCCGGGGTATGAGACTTCTTACAGCGAGGAGCTGAAGGTACCGCCTCCGCACTTCGACGTCAATGCGGGGCTCGTCTCGAAGGCGCCGCCGACTATAATAGGTATCGAGGCCATTGCCGGAGGCGAAGGTAAAGGCTATATCGACATGACGTTCAGCAAGTACATGAAGGCAGACGGGATGGTAACGGACGGGACGGTCGTCGTGACAGGCCCTGACGGAACCGTAGCTGGTACTGTCGCTTATATAGAACCGCAAGAAACAGGAGGCGCGAAGCTAGCCCGCAAGATTCGATTCACGCCGAGCGGGAGCAGCTTGACGGAGGGAATTGAATATAGCGTCGATATCCAGCCGGAACCGTTCATCAGCTACGCGGACGTGAAGATGCTGGTCGGAACGGCGCAAACGGTCAAGGCTGTCCTTCGAGACATGTCGGGCCCGGTGCCGACTTCGGCTTCGGCGGTGGGGGGCAATGCAGCGATCCGAATTTTGTTCGATGAAGGATTGTCTCTGAGCGCGCTCCTGGATAGAGAGGCGTTCACGATCGGCGGGTCGAACCGCACGGTTCAGTCTGCCGTCGTAGAGGTACCGACTGGGAACGGGCAGCCGCAGGCGGCGATTCTGACGCTCAGCGGACCGATCTCCCAAACGGATGGCGTCACGGTGCATATTGCGGCTGGCGCAGCGACCGATGCGCTCGGCAATTCGTCCGTCGATGGAACGCTTCGGCTGTCCGGTGCGAACGCTACGCTGAACGGGTTAGAGATCGAAGGCGGCATGCTGACCGAGACGTTCTCTCCCGACAAAACCAACTACACGGTGAAGGTAGGCGCAGATGTCGTAAAGTTCAAGCTCAAAGCTTCCTTGGCGCAAGCCGGCGGCAAATTGTCCGTACGGGACGTTCCGCTTGAAGACGGCGAATTCCGTACGATTGGCATTCCGAGCGACGATTTAACACCGATCAAGGTCGAGGCCGCGAACCACCCTGAAGTATATAATGTATACACGCTGAAGATCGTACGCGGTTCCGAGCCTGGACCTGGTTCGGGCAACGGCAATGGGGGAACGGGCGGATCAAACAACGGAGATTCTACGGACATCGGCCGTGACGCGGAGGTGACGGGCAAAGAAGCGGACGGACGCAAGGAAGCGGTCGTCTCGCTAAAGGCCGCGACGGTACTGGCTGCGCTGAAGGCAAGGCAGGACGGAATAGAGCTGCTCCTCAATGCGCCTTCAGGATACGATTCCTATGATATCGTCATTCCCGCAGAAGCTTACCGTGCGCTCACCGGAGCGAAAGCGAAAGTGACGCTCAAGGCCGAAGCGTTCTCCATCACCATAAGCACCGATGGCTGGCATGGCGTCAGCGATAAGACGAATCTCGTACATCTGGTTGTTAGCCGGGCTTCGATCGGCGACGAGCGGGCATGGCTGGAAAGCTTAAGCGCCGACTCGAACGGGATGGACGCGCGGACCGGACTGTACCGGTTTGCCATGACGGCGGAAGAGGGGACGAATCAAATACCGCTAGATGCTTTGCTGCCGGATGCGATTAACGTCAAGTGGACCTTTATCGCTAATAGTGGTGCGCCAGGTATTTACCGCTACGAGCCGTCCAGCCCGAACTGGCGCTTCGTCTCTGAAATACAGCCAGCTGCGGCGCTTCCTCTCGGGAACGAAGCAGGCGGTTCGGCTTATTACGGAATCGTGGTATATGAGAGTCCTTTTGCAGATATTGAAAAGAACTGGGCAAAGGCAGACATCGACTGGCTTGCCGCTCGTTTGTACGTTAAAGGCGTGTCCGATGATGCCTATCAGCCGAATCGAAGCGTGACCCGGGCCGAATTCGCGGCGCTGGTCGCACGCATCGTCGGCGATGGGACACTGGATACGGTCGGCATATCGTTTGATGATGTGAAGCCGGGCGACTGGTACTACGATTCGGTTCGGAAGGCCGCCGCTCTAGGCCTGATTAGCGGCGACGGTACAGGCAAGTTTCGGCCGAATGACCGGATTACCCGCGAGCAAATGTCCTTGATGGCCTGGAGAGCTTACGCTAAGCTCGTACCCGAAGCAGTGGCGGCGACGGACGCGGAGAGTGCGGCGCTGCTGCAGCCTTTCACAGATCGAGACAAGATCAGCCAGTGGGCCCTTGCCGAGGTTTCATCGGCGATCAAGTTCGGTCTGCTGCGCGGCACGAACGCTAACCGATTCGACTCGTCCGGCATTGCCATCCGAGCGGAAGCTGCTACGCTGATCAAGCGTATCGTTGAGCGGCTGAATAAGTAAATTGGGCTATAGGAGTGCAGGGTGCTGCTTGTTGAAGGCAGTTATCAGTAATATGAAATCACAACTCGCAAGAAGGCGCCTATCATAACCTGAAAGGATCGAACTGGATTGGACGCAGGGAATTTTCCCTGCGTCCTTTTTTTATGGGCCAAGGATCGGTAGGGCCTTGCATAAGGAGGAGCCTGCATGTTAACGATCAATTTCCAAAATGTTAAAAAGTATAACGCTGCACAACAAGTATTGGAAAACGTAACCTTTGAGCTGAATAACGGCGAAAAGTGGGCTCGTTGGTCGCATCGGGAGCGGCAATACGACGCTGCTGTGCATGCTTGCGACGCTGCTATGCATGATTACGAAGCAGGTCTAGTCCTTTATTTTCTTTCTACAGTAGAAGCCATTCGGGTTAGGAAGATGATCCCTGGCCGGTTTCTGTCTTGCGCAAATACGCCCCTGTTATCGAATGCTCGGCAGCAGCAAGCTGGACAGGAGTGCCTTCGAATACAATTCGACCACCTCGGTGGCCGCCCTCGGGACCCATATCAATAATCCAATCCGCGCTCTTAATCACATCCAGATTGTGCTCGATGACCACCACCGTATTGCCTCCGTCGACCAAGCGGTTCATAATGTCCATCAGACGCGAGATATCGGACATATGCAGTCCGGTTGTCGGCTCGTCCATAACATAGAGACTGCTTTCTTTGTGAAGTTCCCCGGCCAGTTTGATGCGTTGGCATTCCCCGCCCGACAAGGTGCTCAGAGGCTGGCCCAGCGTTACGTATCCGAGACCCACATCCTCAAGTGTCCGCATTTGACGGAGCAATTCCTTCCCGCTGAAGAACGCCGAAGCTTCTCGGACCGTCATAGCAAGGACGTCGCTGATGGATTTTCCGTTCAGTTTATACTGCAGCACTTCGTCGCTGAACCGCTTGCCCGCGCATATTTCGCATGTCGTCCTTATGGGCTCGAGAAAGGCCAAATCCGTGTATATCATCCCGAGACCCTGACAGTTGGAGCAGGCTCCCTTGGAGTTGAAGCTGAACAACGCTGCGCTCACTTTGTTGGCGGCTGCGAACAGCCGCCGGATCTCGTCCATCATCCCCGTATAAGTGGCCGTATTGGAGCGGATGGATGTGCCCACGGCCGACTGGTCGATAACGATCGATTCGGGGTGCGATGGTAGGAATGCTCCGTTAATAAACGTACTTTTGCCTGAGCCGGCTACACCCGTTACCACGGTCAGCACACCGACGGGTATTTCGACGGTCATAGCCTTCAGATTGTGCATGCTGGCGCCAGCTACGGTCATCCGACCCTTAGGCACCCTCGTTGAAGTTTTTAAGGGTAGGCTTTGCTTCAAGCACCGTCCTGTCAAGGTATCCGCTCGAAGCAAGCCCGCAAAGTCGCCTTCGTAGACGATTTCTCCGCCGAGGGCTCCCGCATAAGGTCCAACATCGATGATGTAATCGGCGATCTCCATGACTTCGCGGTCATGTTCAACGACGAGTACGGTATTCCCCTTGTCCCGGAGCTGCCGCAGCATACCGTTCAGCCGATGGACATCCCGCGGATGCAGTCCGACGCTCGGCTCGTCGAAAATGTAGATCATGTCGGTAAGACTGCTGCTCAGATGACGGACCATCTTGATGCGCTGCGATTCTCCACCAGACAAAGTTGCGGTCTGTCGATCCAGACTCAAATACTCCAGCCCGATGGAAACCAGATGGTTCAGCCGGTTCAGAATCCCGTCCATCATCGGGCCGGCAACGGGTTCCCGAATGGATTCGATCATACGTATTAGCTCTCCAATCTCCATAGCCGCGCATTGGGCTATGTTGTAGCCGTTAATCCTGCATTCCAAGGCCGCTTGATTAAGCCGGCTCCCCCCGCAAAGGTTACATTCCCTATTGAATAGAAAACGGTTAAGGGTTGCGCGTTTGGCATCGGACATCTCGCTGCTGTCCCGTTTTAAATACAGGCGGGTAAGCTTGGGCAGCAGACCTTCATAATCCGATTCAATATCGCCGCCTTTAGTGTGGTATACAATCTTGCTTTCTTTGCCGTGGAGGAGGGTATCCCATTCTGCCGGCGTATAGTCTTCGAGCCTCTTGTCGTTGTCGAACAAGCCGGAATGGGTATACGTATTCAAGTACCAGCTTCCTACTTTAAATACGGGGAACAGGATTGCGCCTTCATTCAGCGATTTGGACCTATCAAGAAGCTTGTCCACATCGAATTGCACTACCTGTCCGACTCCGGAGCATTCCGGGCACATGCCAGCCGGGTCGTTAAATGAGAAAACATGCGAATTGCCGGCAAATGGTTTACCGATTCTGGAGAACAGCAGCCGGAGCATTGCATAAATATCCGTGATCGTGCCGACAGTCGAACGGGAGCTGCCGCCGAGCCTTTTCTGATCAATCACTACCGCCGTAGATAAATTCTCGATGAGATCGGTATCCGGCTGACTAAACCGGGGAAGCCGATTGCGGATGAATGAGGAAAATGTCTCGTTAAGCTGCCGCTGAGCTTCGGCGCTGATGGTGTCGAAGACCAGAGAGGATTTGCCCGAGCCCGAGACGCCGGTGAAGATCGTGATTTTTCGCTTCGGGATGCGGACATTCACGTTTTTCAGGTTATTCTCGCGTGCTCCTACAATTACGATATCATTGACGTTCACTGACTCCACCTCCGACATCTATTTTCTGAACTTTCAAAGTAAAACGTCGAATTGTAACAACAGAAGCCATGAGTCGACGAATGTTCTCCGTGCAGATAGAGTTTGTTTGGCACCTGGATAGCCATGGGAATGTACAATGTTATGACTTCCCATCCCAATGATAAATGAGTTGTACAACGCCTGAGGAGAACGTTCTTGTTTGAACCATTTTTAAATTCAATCTCTGTGTTATATCTACAAACAGCGGTTTTCCTTCTCCCAAAACAACAGGGTGAACAGATAGTCTAAATTCATCAATAAGTCCTAAATGGATAAAAGTTGTAATAAGACTTGCTCCTCCATATAGCCAGATGTCTTTGCCAGACTTATTCTTTAATTCATTTACTTTTTCGAGAATACGATCATTTATGAATATTGCTTTATTGTCAGTCCCCATTTGCAACCTGGAAAACACATATTTCTCTTTACTATGAACCAATTCCCAAAATTCTTTTTCAGCATCCGTATGTGCAATTTCCGGAGTGAATTGTCCCCATAATTCATAGCTTTTTCTTCCATATAAAATGGTATCAATTTGATTTAAAAATTGATTAAACGCCAGCTCAGCGTCCATAATGCACCAATCGACTTCACCATTTTTCCCTTCAATAAAACCATCTAAAGTAACAGCTAAATCTAAAATTATTTTTCGTTTCATGATTGGTTACTCCTTTCGTTAATCTACCTCCCATTATAGATATCAAATACGTCACCTTATGTCATATTTATAAAAGAGAGAATATCTTTTTAATTATGAAACCAATAAAAAAATCTGGAATCGCTAAGTCCGGCACGGGATTTTGCCCAATCCGGATGTACAGCATTAATTTAAAACAAATCATACAAAAAGCCGGTTATTCAGGATCATCCTGAAAACCGGCTTTATCTTTTCCTATCAATCCATAAGAGTAGTTTATAAATATTCGCACTTAAAGCTTGAGAACTCGGCCTTGCTTTCTTCCCCGTAAGCATATAACCCGATGAGGACGCCTGTAAATCCTCCTGCTACCTCAGAGGATAGGTATCTGGTTTGTGCGGTGCCTAAGAGAGTATCCTTTCCGTTTGTATGAATGAGAAAGCTATAGCGCTCATGGCTTGCCTGTATGATCAGAGTGGCATGGTTGTCAGTCCCGAGGTCTACTTCATGTTCAATGGATTTAATATCTCCGATATTCAGGCGCTCAATAACTTTATATCCGGATCCAGCTTTACGTATAGCTAGATCATAATGATGGTTCTCATCCATATAAAGGGTAATGCCGGCTTCTCCGTGGGTGAGGCTGACATCGCATGATATGGCTGCGTTGAAGTCTCTTTGACGTATGCCGATAAAAGTCGGTGATGCTGGAGTATCCAGCGTCACAGCAGTTCCTTTAAGCGTTGCTTTATCGGATTCTAGGAGGTAATTCTCTGCAATCGGATGACGGAGATAGCACCAATCCAAATTCCAATTTGTATTCTCGAAGGTGAAAATCTTTTTCTCTTGTTGGATGACAAAATTAGAGCTCCGATCAATCTCAAAACTCGTAAGCGTGGTGCCGTTATGCCCTGCTGTAAACCAGCCATCCTCATTGAAGGTAACTGGTGTAAGGAAAACTTCGCGTCCGAGATGATGGTAGGTAAGCCATTGGCCGCTTTGACGGAAGCCCAGATGAAGCATCCACCAATTTCCTTCGTTATCTTGAACCAGATCGCCATGGCCAACACCTTGCAGCTCATAACCGCCAAGATTGCGGTTGGTCAGCACGGGATTATTCGGATAAGCTTCAAACGGACCGGAAGTTGTTTCCCCTCTCGCATAGATGACCATATGGCCATATTCCGTTCCGCCTTCAGCCGCCATCAGATAGTACAGGCCGTTTATTTTATACAAATGCGGGCTTTCCAAATAGCGTCCGCCTGTTCCCCGCCAAATGGAACGGCTCGGCGTCAATTTGCTGCCCGTTTCAATGTCAATTTCGCACTGAACAATGCCGCCTACCCCGTTATCATCTTTTCCGTTGCTCATAAAGAAGGCTTTTCCATCTTCAAAATACAAGTCGGGATCGATGCCTCCCTGTTCCACATAGACCGGTTCAGACCATTCATCGTAAATATCGTCGGTCCATACATAAAAATTCTGACGAGTGGTGTCATTGGTCGTGGTCATGTAGAATCTTCCGTTATTGTAACGTATCGTTGGGGCAAAAACACCGCCGGAGCTGCCCACCTTGCTGAGCTGAACCTGACTCTCTCTGGTTAGGCAGTGACCGATTTGCGTCCAGTTAATCAGGTCTTTGCTCTCAAAAATCGGTACGCCAGGGAAGTATTGAAAGGAGCTGCAAACCAGATAATAGCTGTCATCTACTTTGCATACACTAGGGTCTGGATAGAATCCTTTGATAACCGGATTATTGTATTTCATAGATCCTCCTCATTCCTAAATTCATGTTTATATAAATTTAATGTGATCAACAACTAAGGGAATTAAACACTATTGTTGAGATTGTTACAATAGATTAGACTTGAAGATTCCTGTTAATTCTATTAAATTCATAAATATATGATTTCAATCGCATGCAGTCAGGAGATTAGGATGATAATCAAAGCAAATGGGGAAGCGAAGTTCATGCCTTTGTATGAAGCGTTGGCAAGTGAGGTCAGATGGAAAATAATGAGTCTCCTTGCTGGCAATGAAATGAACGTGAAGGATATTGCGAATCACTTAGAACTCAGTCCCTCTATCGTAACCATGCACATCCGAAAACTCGAACAAGCGGGACTCATCGGAAGCCAAAGGGTACGATTGGACGGGGGGACGCACAAAATGTGTTTTCTCAAACAGAAAAGCATTGAGATTGAGCTGCCGTTCTTCGGACATCCCGCGAAGGTGAAAGAACAGCGTATTTCGGTCGGTCATTACACTGCATTTGAGGTATATCCTACTTGTGGGCTTGGCACGCTCGAGAAAGAGATCGGGGTATGGGATGACCCGCGGTATTTTCTTGATCCCGAGCGGGTTCACGCCGCCATTCTGTGGTTTGGGCGGGGCTATGTTGAATACAAAATGCCTAACTATCTGCTTGCAGACCAATCTGCAGACGCCATTGAAATATCAATGGAGATTGCTTCGGAAGCGCCAGGCTTAAGAGACTACTGGCCGTCTGATATTGCGTTCACGCTCAACGGCATCTCACTGGGCACGTGGACGAGTCCGGCTGACTTTGGAAGAGCTGCGAGGGGGAGGCTTACACCTGATTGGTGGCATCGGAATGTCAATCAATACGGGCTATTGAAAACGATTCGAATTGACGCAGCGGGTACATTTATGGATGAAGAACGTATGTCGGACGTGACTCTCAAGGATATTAAGCTGCAGGAGCCGTTCTGGACGCTTCGCTTTGCGGTTGATGAGCATGCTGTTCATGTAGGAGGATTGACACTCTATGGTGCGGGATTCGGCAATCACGATCAGGATATTGTCATTCGGGTTCATCTTAACCATGATGATTAATTCGATCAGCCGTGTGGTTGCCTGTATTCTCGCCAGCTCTGTCACGAACTGATGCGATAAAAAGGATAGAGCCGCTAAAGTAACATGAGTTATTGCGCATGATTGACTGAGTGCGTTAATAAACGCTATAATTTCCTTATTGTGCAAAAAAGTTTCGTAAGGATCGGAGGGGCGCGTATCAAACTTAAAGAAATTGCAAAAAAGGCAAACGTTTCGATTAGTACAGTGTCCAGGATCATTAACAATCAAGGCAATTTCAGTGAGGAGACCCGCAGGAAAGTATTGGATATTGCCAATGAGCATCTAAAACCGGGCGTCTCTCCCTCCCAGCTGGCAGGAACCCCCTATACGATAGCCGTAATCATCCCAGGCCATAATGATTTCTTCGATAATGACCCGTCTACCTCTGCCGACTTGAATCACTTAAAGGAAGAGTTCGAAGCATACGGTCATCAGATTGATATTGTGAAACACAGCACAGATTTGCAGTCCTCTCCGGCCTATAAGCTTTTGGGCGAGGGAAAAGCGGACGCAGCCATCATATTTGATCCTATTGTCAACGACAAGTTGTTTGAAGAGCTTGAAAGACTCGAAATTCCGTATTTGCTTACGAATGGAAGAACCTACAAGATCGGTCACAACTATATTGACTATGATAACCGTAAAGGCGCTTATGAGGTCATTCGGTATTTGCATGGATTGGGTCATCAGAAAATCGGGATTATAGCGGGGCCCAAAAACCACCTCGTGAACGTAAACCGTCTCGACGGCTGCAAAGATGCTTTTCGCGATTTTAAGCTGCCGTGGATGGAAAGCCATGTCGTATTGGGTGCATTCGATCCTGCTCATGGATATGAGGCAGTGAAGCAATTGATGAGCGAAGAGCCGTCTATAACGGCTATTTTTACGTTGAACGACATTATTGCTTTTGGGGCTATGAAGGGATTGGCCGAGCTGAACATCCGTATTCCGAGGGATGTCTCATTAGTTGGATTTGATGATTTGAAGCTATCGGAGTTCATGGTTCCGCCGCTCACGACTGTTCGAAGGTTTAGATACGATATAAGCTCGATCATTGTGAAAGTACTTACAGAGCTGATTACGAACAAAAATATCTCGGAGGTTAGCATCGGGTTAAAAACGGAGCTAATTGTACGGGAATCATGCGCTAAAGTGTCAACTAAAGTGTAGAACGACATAAAGTTCCGCAATAACCGTCCCTCAGAGATCATCACCGTCTGAGGACGGTTATTTGGCGTTCGATCCTGCAAAAAATCGATTTATGTGCAAGGGTATTCGCGAGCCGGAATTATTTGATTGACGGAGAGAGCGATGTTAGAATATACTAAAAACGCAAAAGTTTGCGCAATTTATTTGCTCAAACCTTTTAAAATATGGGAGGGATGTTGATGAGAAGAAGTTTTTCAAAGCCCGTTTTGAAAGCGTTTACCATGTTGTTGTCATTTGTTTTGCTGACAGGAGGTTCTTTGGCGGTACCGTTCGGTAATTCGGCGTCGGCGGCTGTCGGTCCGATCAGCGTAAATTTGACGGAGACGCAAGAGGCTTACAAAAATCCCTTTAAGGGATTTAGGCCTACACGTTTCATGAACGACACCAGCTTTTCGAATCAGGAGTATGGAACCGTGTTTAAGCACTATATCAAATATACGGATCTGGAGAATGCGGCGTCCGACTCCGTTCAGAAGATCAAGGATTGGAGCAATACGGCTTGGGCAGGAATAGAAAGCCAGAATAAAAAGGTGATTCCACGCGTTTTCATCGTCTATCCGAACGGAGGAGAGTTTTGGCCGCAAGGCGTTCCTCATGGCGATGTGACGACGCAATGGACGTCGGAGACGTTGAAAAATCGTCTGACCGCTTTCATTCAGAAGCTCGGACAGGCTTGGGACAACGATCCCAGAGTCGCCTATATTGAGCTAGGGCTGTGGGGGAATTGGGGAGAGCATCATATTTGGCCAGATAAGATGGCGGACAATACGGACCGGATTCCACTCAGCTTCCAGACGGCATTAGGCGATGCTGCCACGCAAGCTTTTCAGAACAAGAAGGTTCAAGTGCGGTATCCCGATACATTCCAAAATTATAACTTCGGATTTCTATGGGATTCCTTCGCCTTAATCGACGATCTGTCCGGAGGAGAGGGCATTGTCGCTAGAGATGTCTGGAGAACGCAGGTTAACGGGGGCGAGGTAGCTTACGATTGGGGGCAAAAGGATATTCAGCCGGGCGATTCGCCTAACGACACGTTAAGCGATCCGAACCATCGGAACTTCGTGATCGACTGGATCAAAAAAACACATACAACCAGCCTGGGCTGGATTGACCTGTACGATGCCGGCAACTCGGCTGTCTCGCAAGGGGCAGCCTTGATGCAGAAGGAATTCGGATACCGCTTCGTCGTCAATCAAGCGACATTCTCGGGCAGCGTGCAGCCCGGCGGATCAATGAATGTAGCCTTTCAAGTCGTGAACAAAGGGTCGGCTCCTTTCTATTACAACTGGCCTGTGGAAGCCAGCTTGTTAAGAAGCGACCGCACGGTAGCTTGGAAGGGGATTTTCAACAACGTGGATATCCGGAATTGGATGCCGGGTGACAATTGGAACAGCACAACGCGCCAATACAATCAAGCGCCTGTCGTTCAGCAGGTTTCCGGCGCATTTACGATCCCTGCCAATGTTCCGGCAGGAACCTACACATTGGCGCTTTCCATTCTTGACCCTTACGGGTATAAACCAAGCGCGAGATTTGCCAATACCAACTATTATACAGGCGGCAGAACGCCGCTCGGCAAAGTAGGAATCGGTATGGACCCTGCTAATCAGAACATCGGGCCTTTCGATTTGTTGAAATCAGACAATACGCTTTCGTATAACCTAACCCAAACGGCATATGATGGCGGCTACAGCGGAGGAGGAAGCGCGGATACTCAGGCGCCAAGCACGCCGGGGAATCTTGCGGTAAGCGGGACGACTTCGAGCAGCGTCAGCCTGACGTGGTCGGCTTCAACCGACAATGTCGGCGTCACCGGCTACGATATTTACCGCGGCGGTGTATCGGTAGGCTCTTCGAGTACCAATGCCTTTACAGATACCGGGTTAAGTTCGTCCACGAATTACAGCTACACTGTAAGGGCAAAGGATGCGGCGGGGAATGTATCTGGCAACAGCAGTTCTGTAAGCGCGACCACAAACGCTTCCGGTGGAAGCGGGACCGGAACAGCCTATGAAGCGGAGGCCGTAAGCAATACTCGGACTGGAGCAGCAATCGTTTCCGCGTGCGCCACATGCTCGGGAAGCTCGAAGGTAGGGTATGTCGGGAATAACGACGGTACTTTGCAATTTAACGGAATAAGCGCGTCAGCTGCAGGAACGTATACGATGACGGTTTCTTACCTCAGCGGCGAGGCTCGTTCCGCGCAGCTGCGCGTAAACGGAGGATCAGCATCCACGCTCAATCTGCCAAGCACGGGAGGCTGGACTACGGTGGGCACTGTTCAGACCCAAGTACAGCTGAATGCAGGCAATAACACGATCCATTTCTCTAATCCAACAGGCTGGGCACCTGATTTCGACCGCATTCAGATTTCGGGAGGAGGCAGCGCCGGCGATACGCAAGCACCGACTGTGCCAACGAATTTGAGCGTGCCGAGTAAAACAGCGAACAGCGTAAGCTTGTCATGGAGCGGTTCGACAGACAATGTCGGCGTTACGGAGTATGTGATCTACAGAAACGGCAATCAAACGGGCACGTCTGCTGTGGCCAGCTTTACAGATAGCGGATTAAATGCCAATACGGCATATGCGTATACCGTGAAAGCAAAAGACGCAGCCGGCAATCTATCAGCTGCAAGCTCAGCATTAAATGTAAAGACAAATGCAGGAGGCGGCGGGACAACCAGCTTGCTGTTAGATAATTTCGATAACTCGCCGGGCTGGCCGGGAGCCAACGATCTTGGCAAGTGGTCAAGCGCTAACGGGTTCGTTAATACCGCAGGCGTCATTGAATCAGGGGCATTGAAGCTTCAGTACAACAACGACGGCTGGTTAGGCACGGATATCAACCAGAGCATCGGGAGCTACTCGAAAATGGTCATTCGTATCAAAGGTGCTAGCGGGGGCGAACAAAGCCACTTCCAGCTCACGATCGGCGGAGTGACCAAAACGTTCGCGGCTTTCAGTGGGAATACGGTAACGACCAGCTACAAAGATATTGAAATTGATTTGGTATCGAATGGCGTAGATCGCAGCGCCCCTGGCCAATTGTCGATGACATTTTGGCATGGAGGCAACAGCTCGGTCTGGATCGATGAGATCCGTTTCGAATAAGTGGCAATCTGACCGCCAGCAGGTTTAATTAAACCTACAAAACAAGACCGGCCCGCTGTTCTGCGGGCCGGTCTTCCTTTTACCTTTTCGAATGCTAGCCGATGTTGAGAGTCATTCGCTTGTCTTTAATTCTTTCACCGTATGTTGTTGACTGCGGTTGATGAAAACGATTGACGGAAGAGCTTCATGTCCACAACGGCGCCTTCCCTCCGTCTGGATTCTTCAGCGGCGAAGGCCATAAGATGGCTTTCCAGAGAAGCTTCCGCAGAGGTCAGGGTATCTAGATATCGTCCATTCCGAAGGTCGGACAGGAACTGTCGCATAATCCCATCGTCGCCTCCTTGATGGCCGCTATTGCTGGTTAAGGTTTGAATGACAGATTGAGTGCCTGACGAAAACTCGAATAGATCAATGCGGCCGCTTAGCAAATCGCCGCGAACTTCCCCTTTGGTCCCCATGACTTGGACGATTCGATTCATATCACGCGTAAACCCGCACATGCTGAATATAACGGTGGCACCATTTTCAAATTCCATATTTACCGTCTGATGATCCACTACGTTATTATCGGTCCGATAAACACATTTGCCATAGGGGCCCTCCAATATGGCTTTCATTCTATTGGCTTCGGTAGGCGGATCTGCTATGAGCGCTGCAAATGGATTTAATTCAATGTCCTGCATATAGTATCGCAATGCGGAATAGGGACAGGTATGCTCCACCTCGCAGCCATCCGTACATCGGTCGGTTGAGCCTGCAGGCGCGTTGTCGATATGAAAATGGCCCAAAGAACCAAAGGAGCTGACCTTCGTGCAATCCGCATCGACGATCCAACGGATCAGATCCATGTCATGGCAAGATTTGGCCAATATCATGGGACTTGAGAGAGCGTCATTCCGCCAGTTGCCTCTGACAAAGCTATGAGCATAGTGGAGGTAACCGACGTTTTCGTTGTGTTGAATGGACATGACATCCCCAATAAGGCCGTCATGAATGATTTGTTTCATCTTTTGCCAAAAAGGCGTGTATCTCGAGACGTGACAGATCGAGAGCAGGCGTCCTTCTTCGCGCGCGATCCTTTCCATTTCCACGCACTCCATCGGATTGTTGGACATTGGCTTTTCAAGAAGGACATGATAGCCCTTTTTAAGAGCGTCAATCGTAGGCTGATAATGCATCTGATCTTGTGTGCAGATGAGGATCGCATCACAAAGCTTAGGCTGGCTCAGCAGCTCTTCCCATGATGAATAGATTTGCTCTGGGCCTAAGTTTAATGCTTCCGCAAACCTCGTTCTTCTCTCGTTGTTTGGTTCGGCAACTGCGACCACCTCCGCCTCGCGAGGAAACCTCTGAACATATGGCATATAGGATAAGAAACCTCTTGCTCCTGCTCCTATAACAGCTAATTTGATCGTTTTCATAAGAAGCTCTCCTTAAGTAAGGATTCAATTTTTTCTATACCAGGGCAATCGAGACAGAGGAGCATGGACTTCGAGCTGGATAGGGCCCTCGACTATGCTTCCGTCATCACCGAGCCATCGGCCCTCCGGAAATTGGATGCTTCGTGCGATCTGACCCTTATTCATGACCGGTGCAACCAGAATGGATTCGCCAACCATGAACTGGTCTTGAACAGCATGAAAGCCTTGTTGCGGAAAAACGAATTCGAGGCTGCGCAGGATGGGAAGTCCATCTTCCGCAGCTTGTTCTGCAAGCTCGGAGAGCAGGGGGCCTAATTCCGTTCGTATCCGTACCGCATCCATGCACCAGGCCAGCTCATCGCCGTTCAGAACTCGCCACGGAGCCATGGAAAACTGCATGGCGGGGAATAAAGCCGAGCATTGAACAAAACGGATAAATAGTTCGGAATCAAAACGGAAATCAGGTGAATTAATATCGCCATCCATCCCGCCGCCAACCATATCGGGACAGTTGAACGCGTATCCCATCAGACCTTGGGCAATCGCGTTAGGGATTAATCCCCTCAGTCCAGTCGCAGCTTCCCATGAGTGCGTTTTATCCCGTTGCCGCTGGATGAGCGCTTGCCCCCCGAGCTTCCAGCACATACGCAATTCGCTAAGCGCGTATCCAATTCCCAAACGAGCATAGGATTCACAATCTTCCATCGGCCTTACGGGGTGTGACCATGCGACGTCTGCTGCAACGTCATCCATCAGGTCAGGCAAGATAGGTTCCCCCGCGTCCAGCTTGAAGCCGTCAACCCCGTAATCTTCGATCAGTCTGTCTAATTGTTGTCTAAACCACGCGGCTCCGTCCAGGCTGGTATAGTCGATGATTGCGCTATACCCGTTCCACCATCTTCTCAGGACAGGCGTACCGTCAGCATRCTTCATCAAGAGCCCAAGATCACGCAATTTCCGGAATGTAATGCTGTCAGGACTCACATATGGGCATACCCAAAGCATGATTTTAAACCCTAATTCATGCAAATCATGGATCATACCGGCAGGGTCAGGAAATCTATGCTTATTAAAGTCCCAGGTTCCATAGTCTTGCATCCAGTTATCGTCAATGATCAACACGCCCGGAGGCATGCCGTTTTCTATAATAGATCTCGCATAGTGGAGAAGTTTGTCCTGCGTCGGTTCATAGAACATTTCTACCCAAGTGCAGTATTGCGGTGCTTCAAAGGCTAGCTTGTCAGGTGTAAAGCCGGAGGGGGGGAAATATTTGTTGCATGCGTGCCGATAAGCGCCTTGAAGACTTTCATGCCCTTCTTCAATGGATATCTCCTGTTTGTGATTAATGGTAATCGTGCCCTCATTAAACGAAAAGGTAAACGGCTCTTCGCTCCAAATATATCTTCCCATATTAGAGAGTAATAAGGGAGAAGCTTGATTATCATCCGTCATACGCAAATCACGCGTATGCGGACGGTCGCCAAAGGGCATCAAATGCCCTTCGTTTATAACGCCACCCCACCAAAATTCTTCCGGACCTCTTTGCAGCTCAGTGATCTTCATAGCAGACACTCCCTATTCATGTTAAGAAATAATTTGCGCAATTATTTACTAATATTATGGATGAATCCTTATATGAATGCAAACTCTTTTTATCTTAATATTTGGGCATTCAATCTTAAAAATGAGGCATTTAAAGTGGTTGTGGTATTGAATTAAGATATAGAAGTAAAGAGGCAGAATGTTCAGCGTAAATAGTTTACGCAAATAATTTGCCTAAACTAATTATTAGGGGGATCCAAAGATGGCAAAAAGAAACAAATTTTCATTCATGCTTGCAACTGTTTTCACCGTTATTGCTTTGTTCACTGCCGCATGCAGCAACAACTCCACCAACGCACCGGACAATAGTCCAAACAACACAGCGGGGGAAGCGACTGATGCGCCTAAAAAGAACGTAACCCTTACCTATTCCATTTGGGATAAGATTCAGCAACCGGCAATGGAAGCCATTGCGAAAGAGTTTACGGCAGAAAATCCGAATATCAAAATCAAGGTTGAGGTCATCCCATGGGGTGATTATTGGACAAAAATGTCTGCTGCTGCTCCATCCGGCACATTGCCGGATGTTTTCTGGATGCATGGCGGGCAATTCGTTAAATACGCATCAGGTAAATTCCTGGAGCCGATCACAAGCAAGATACAGGCCGGAGAAATTGATCTGAATAATTATGCGGCAGACCTTGCCACCATTTATGCGCTGAACGGCGAAAACTACGGCGTGCCTAAGGATTTCGACACGATCGGATTGGCGTACAACAAAGAGCTGTTTGATCAAGCGAACATTCCGTATCCAGACGACACTTGGGATTATGCCAAGCTTGCCGAGGTTGCTAAGCAGCTGAGCCAGCCTGATAAAGGCATCTATGGCTTTGGAGCGAAGCTTGACACGCAAACGGGATATTGGAACGATATTCTAGCTAATGGCGGGAGCATCCTTTCTTCTGATTTGAGCAAGTCGGGGTACGATGATCCGGCTTCCGTCGAAGCTTTGAAGGCTCGTTATCAAATGATTCTTGACGGCGCTTCCCCTACTCATCAGCAAATGACGGATACGGAAGCAACGGAGATGTTCAAGTCAGGAAGACTGGCGATGATCTTTGACGGATCTTGGCGGATTAGCGATATCGATAGCAGCGAAATTATCAAGGGGAAATGGGATTGGGCGAAATTGCCTTCAGGCAAAGTGAAAAGAGGCAATATCATCAATGGTTTAGGCAACGTGATGTCCGCAGATGGCAAGAACAAGGAGGAGTCTTGGTTGTTCCTCAAGTTCCTTGGATCCCAAAAAGCAGCGGAAATTACAGCCGAAATGGGTGCTGCAATACCGGCATTCAACGGCACACAGGATGCGTGGCTGACTTCGAGACCGCATTTGAATCTGAAAATATTCACGGAGCAAGTAGCTGATGCGATTCCGTATCCAAGCGGTTCCGAGTCGTACCCAGTATGGTTCGCGAAAGAGCCTGAGATTATGTCGCAAGCGTGGGGCGGAGCTATTGCGGTGGAAGAAGCTGCGAAGAAGGTCGCTGAGATGATGAATCAAGCCATAACGGAAGCGAAATAAGCCTATTAGCCAAATTAAAGTGATTCGGGGGACGTTCCTGTCGAGCAGGAACGTCTCCAATGAATAGGGAGTGGTCAGATTGAATTCCAGAAGCAGATATGTTTGGGCCTACTTCATGATCGCGCCGACTCTCATAGGCACATTGGTTTTCTGGGGTTGGCCGGTTCTCCAGTCGATTATGCTAGGATTCCAACAGTCGGAGAATTTCGGGCTCGTTAATCATTGGGTTGGATTTGATAATTATGTGAAATTATTCCGAGACGTGGAGTTTTGGCAGAATTTGCGCAACACCTTATATTACGTTGTTCTGTTTGTGCCAATTACGCTAATACTCTCTACCATTTTTGCGGTGCTGCTGAATACTAAGATCAAGGGATTGTCCATTTACCGTGTCATATTTTTCTTGCCTCAAGTCACGATGCCTGCAGCGGCAGCGATGGTTTGGGTCGTCTTGTTCGCTCAGGACTTCGGACTCGTCAATCATCTCTTAGGAACCCGAGTGGCATGGCTGTCTAATTCCAATTATGCGATGATCGTGCTTGTTATCGTTGGCGTGTGGGGGGCAATCGGCCTGAATATGCTGCTGATTCTCGCAGGCTTGCAAGGGATACCTAAATCGCTCTACGAAGCGGCAGACATTGATGGTGCCAAGAGATTCAACAAGTTTCGGTATATCACCATTCCCATGCTGACCCCGACACTATTTTTCACGAGCATTATTCTTTTAATCGGAGCAACACAGATCTTTGACTCCATATTCCTGATTATTGGGAAAACGAATGTGGCGCTTCCGTCGGTTCGCTCACTCGTATATGCCTATTACCAAAACAGCTTCGTTTACTTTAATCCCAATTATGGAGCCGCAATTATCAATGTATTGCTGTTGATTAACCTTGTGCTGACAGGGATTCAATTTGCTTTTCAGAAAAAGTGGGTCGTCTACGACTGAGGAGGAAGGATGACAGAAATGCAAATCTCATCGGCGAGGAAGATCAACTGGATTGTTCATATCATTCTTATAATCAGCGCCGTTATTATGCTCGTTCCATTTGTGTGGATGGTGCTGACTTCGCTGAAGACAACAACGGAAGCAACCCAAATTCCCATTCGTTTTTTCCCGGATGCCCCCAGCTTGAGAGGGTATATTGAGGCGATCAAGCAATCCGCATTTCCGCATTATTACATGAACACCGTGTTCACCGCTATCATGAAGACCATATTTCCGGTTGTATTTAGTTCGATGGCGGCATATGCCTTTGCCCGGTTAAGATTCCCGGGAAGTACGATTCTTTTTGTATTGATTATCTCGGTCATGATGGTGCCTAATCCTGTCTTCTATACGCCGCAATATATGATGATGAGTGACTTTGGATTAGTCAATACGGTTACGGCGCTTTGGATTACTTCATTAATTAGTCCTTTCGCTACCTTTCTTTTAAGGCAATTCTTTTTGACCATATCTAAGGAATTGGAAGAAGCAGCGGTGCTGGATGGCTGCAATCCTTTTCAAATTTACTGGCATATTATGCTTCCGCTAGTCAGGTCGGCTATGGTGGCCATTGTCATTATTCAGTTGCAGTGGTCATGGAATGAACTGCAGTGGCCGCTCATTATTAACAGCTCGCCTGAGAAGATGACCTTGTCTTCGGGTATTGCAACACTCGTATCCATGTTCGGAACGGATTACCCTGTGTTAATGGCAGGCGCCTTCATGGCGGTCGTTCCGATGATCATTCTCTTCTTTATCTTTCAAAAGCAGTTTATCGAAGGAATCGCGTTTAGCGCGCATAAAGGATAAACGCTTGCTCCTTATGTCGTTCATTAGCTTTATCGGTTTCAAATCCATTTCCGCAGGTATCCGGGCTTATGTAAGTCCGGATGGTCCTGCTGCTTATTTTGTATGCGGAAAATGTCTCTAAGCAAAAGTAATTATGATAGCGTTTTCATTCATTATCAGCGTAATCGAGGAGGGTTTCGATGAATCCATTATCCGTTCACAAGATTAGGAAGGCATCATTCAAAGTGCTGCTTATCGGCAGTATGTTATTAAGCACACTCTTTGGAAATGCTGCAAGCATTGCTAGCGCGGATCCCGCACCAACGCGCGTTCCTGCTAATCCATATCCAAGCCCTGCGGTGGATAGCGCCTTAGCCAAGCATGATCTGAGCTTTGCCCCAAGCCCGCTAGACAACCCGTTAAAAGGCTTCGCGCCGTTCTATCCGTGGGAGACGGAAACTTCTTTCCCTCACAGCTTGGAATGGTATTATATCCCGTTGAAAGCGGTGATGAATGGCCCTGATTCCTATACATTCGATACGGGCATAGAGCCAGCACTGAATGCCATTGCGGCAAGAGGGAATCAGGCGGCAATCAGAGTCTATCTTGAATATCCTGGCAAGGAGGATGCTATACCGGACTTTATTCACCAAAGCGGTGTTGAAATGCGTCATAACGATACCTTTAACCAGGACGAACCCGATTACGATGATCCGTTAATGGTCACGTATTTGACCAACTTTATTGAAGCCTTCGGTGCGGAATATGATGGAGATCCGCGTATTGGATTTATTCATATGGGCCTCGTAGGACTATGGGGGGAGTGGCATACTTACCCTTATGATGAGGATACTGCGGATGGTTTGCCGAACTACATGCCTAGCGCAGATACAATCGGAGAACTTTTCACCGCCTATGATACAGCCTTTGACCAAACCAAGCTTGAGGTCCGATATCCCGGCCTGCCCGGCGCATCGGAGTACAATTTTGGCTACCATGACGACTCGTTCGGGTACAAAGAAGGCGATCCGCTGCAAAGCGTAACGCAGCCAGAGAGCATGGGCGGAGCCTATTACTCGTTCTTGACCAAAATGCTGGAAGCGGGTTCCGAGAATAAATGGATAACAGAAACCGTTGGCGGAGAAGTGCGTCCCGAAATTCAGAGCAGCTTCTTCAGCGGCGGCGCCAATGTTGATGATGCAATGGATGATATTGAGCTGACTCATGCGACGTGGATGATCAACCAAGGCGGAATCAGCAACTATAACGCCAATGATGCTGTCGTTGCCGCGGGTGTGAGAAAGATGGGCTATGATTTGAATGTGAAGAGCGCGCATTATAATGACGTTGCTCAAGGCGACCCGCTAAAGGTCGGAGTAACCATTCAGAATAATGGCGTTGCTCCCTTCGCATATCCTTGGAAGGTAGAGCTTGGGGTAAAGAATGCATCAGGGAAGCTGGTTAAGCAATGGGATACGACATGGGATATGACGAAGGTGATGCCTGTGCAAATCAGAACGTATCCGGAGTGGAATGTTCCTGGTGATCCGAAGTATGTCCCATTCGGCGAGCCCTATTATTTCGATACGTCCATTCCTGCTCCAGGATTGAATGACGGTTATTATTATTTGGTGATGAAGGTCGTTAATCCGCTAGAGGCCATAAGCAACAAGGCGAAAAAAGTAGGATT
Organism: Paenibacillus sp. 2TAB23; assembly: GCF_052115165.1. Lineage (NCBI taxonomy): Bacteria > Bacillati > Bacillota > Bacilli > Caryophanales > Paenibacillaceae > Paenibacillus > Paenibacillus sp. 2TAB23. The sequence goes on along the minus strand of NZ_JBFRGD010000021.1, from coordinate 46,047 downwards.
CGCGAATGCGGATCAAGATAAAGAAGGCTGGCTTAATTTGGGGCCGGTGCTGGTAGGGGATTGCGATTCGCCTTGCACGGCGCCTCCGACTTCACCGCCGCCGCCGCCCAAGCGCCTGCTCGTGGATGATTATGACGGAACGCCAGCTTGGTCTGGAAACACTCAAAATGATCTTAATCAATGGACCGGTTCAACCGGTTTTGCCAACGGGAATGGCGTTGGCGTTGTCCAAGACGGGGCATTAGTTCTGCAGTATCAGAATATGTCACGATTGGAAACCAATATCGGCCGAAATGTGGCAGATACGAGGAAGCTGGTCATTCGGGTAAAAGGAGCTGCCGGCGGAGAAGAGAATCAGGTCAGCGTCAGCGTTGGAGGCTTAACGAAAACGCTTGCTCAATTAAGCGGAGATACGATAACAACAAGCTATAAGGATTTGGTTATCGACTTGCCTGATCAAGGTGTTAATTTGTCGCAAACCATCTGGAGCATTGCGATTTCTCAAGCTGCTTGGGATACGACAGGCACCATCTATATCGATGAAATATACTTTACGGATAAGTATGAATCAGACTCTGATCCCGGTACTGACCCGGGCACTGATCCTGGTACTAATCCTGGTTCAGGAAAGCCGGGGCTCATAGAGAATTTCGAATCGTATGCCGACGATGCTGCGCTTGGGCAAGCATGGACGGAAGCGTGGTCGGACAAACCGGGCTCCGTTACTAGGACGCTTGGCGAATCGAGCGGAAGCAAGGGCCTTACGCTCTCGGTTGCAATCGCTGATTCGGAGTGGTCGAATACGATTCATTCCATCCCTTCGGACAAAAGCGATTGGTCCAAATTCGACGGTTTAAGCTTCTGGGTGGACAATACAACAAACGATAATAAAAATTTCAGCATGAATGTTGCGCTTCAGACGCCTGCAGCCAAAGGAGAGTTTGGGCTGAAAGAAGGCGGATCAGCCTTGACGATCGCTGCTGACGGAAGCTGGCACGCCGCGGCATTCAACGGAAGCTCGCTAAATGTTCCTGCAGGCTTCAAAGGCGTAGTAAGAATTGCTTGGGATCAATTCGTTCAATCCGCATGGCAGTGCGACGGTGTTCAGGCTGACTGCGATGCAGTGTTGGATGCTAGCGAAGTAACTGGGCTGCAGTTCGGATACCCGCCAGCCGGTTATATTCATAACGTCATCACGATTGATGACATCTTGCTCTATCGCGCAGATAAGATACTGGATCATTTCGAAGCGTATGAGAGCGATGCCRCATTGCAGAACGTCTGGCGAGTAGATTGGGAATCTGGAGAACCGTCTGCGCTTCGTGCAATTGACAAAGTGAATTATGCGACTGGCAGTCAGGCGATGAAATTTTCGGTTTCTCCTCCTCCGGGCAAACCTATATCCGATTGGGTCAATATTAAACGTGCGGCATTTACCGGAGTAGACACGGATTGGTCGGCATTTGACGGACTCACATTCTGGGTGAACAATACGTCGGCAAGTAACAAAAATATGGATTTGAACCTATCACTCGTTACCGATGCGCCAAAAGGCGAGTTCTCTTTAAAAGAAGGAGGAGTCGTGAATTTCTATCATGCAGCTGACGGCTGGAAGGCTGCTACTCTCGCAGGAGGCTCCCTATCGATCGCTGCCGGCTACAAAGGAGTGGTTAGAATTCCTTGGAGCGCATTCGCCCAATCCGCATGGCAAGGCTGCGGCGCTTGCGATGCTGAATTCGATGCGAGCAAGGTTCTTCAAATTCAATTTGGCTTTGGCCCTAAAAATCAAGTAGACAATGTCCTCAGCATAGACCAAATTGGAATCTACGCTTTAGCGGGCAGAACAAGCGGATCTGGAGGAGGCCCATCGACACCTCCTGCCGAGCACCCGAGCGCGCCGGCATGGGCAACGACGGCTGGAACGCATGCTTTGCATTATCTTCCTGCACCGGTAGATAATCCGCTCAAAGGTTTCCTGCCTTTCTACGATGCATCTGAGGAAGCTTATTTCAAAGAGGGCGACGATTGGAGAGATCGACCTACACAGCTGCCATACAGCTTAGAGTTTTTCTACTTGCCGCTTAGCAAGCTGATGAACAATTTGGATGACTTTAATTGGTCTGAACTGGACAAACGGCTTGCAGAGGTGGCATCCAGAGGCAATCAGTCCGTATTCCGGGTGTATCTGGACTACCCGAACAAAGCCTCAGGCATACCGCAATTCCTAATAGATAAAGGGTTGAAGACCTACCAATATGAGGAGTTCGATAATGGCAAGGATGCCACGAGTTTGGCGCCTGACTATAACGATGAGCGATTATTGGGCGCTTTGGACAATTTCATTGGCGCGCTAGGAAATCGTTATGATGGCGATCCGCGAATCGGGTCCATCATGATCGGGTTAATCGGCTTCTGGGGTGAATGGCATACGTATCCCTATGACGGCAATCTGAAAACGCCTAACCTGATGCCAACAGACGCCAACATGAAGCGGGTTCTTACCGCTGTAGACAACGCATTCAACGAAACGCAGCTCGTATTAAGAAATCCAATGGAGAATAGTACGCTTCAAACCAAAAATTTCGATGTCGGCTATCATGATGATTCATTTGCATTCCAGACCCTCCCGCCAAGCTTGGGCGGGCAAGGCTGGCATTTCTGGGGCAAAGTCAATGATGCAGGCGTAACTGAATTCTGGAAGACGAATAGCATGGGTGGAGAGATGAGACCGGAAATTCAAGTGAAGATGTGGAACAATGATCCGCCTAAATACTATGAACCATCGACGCCGATCGAGGGGGCGCAGGGAGAGGATTACTACACAAGTCTTGGCTTGACTCATGCATCATGGTTGCTCGCTCAAGGAATCTTCCAAACTCCGCTGGCTGCTGAACCTTTGGAGAGAGCTACCGAAGGCTCGCGCAGAATGGGCTATGAATATTATGTGCCGAGCGCCTATCTGGAAGCGACTAATGGAAACCTGAAGGTGGGAGTAGAGCTTGAGAACAAAGGAGTAGCGCCGTTCTATTACAGCTGGAAGGTCGAGCTTGCTGCTAAATCAGGCAATGACATCATTAAAGTATGGAATCCGGATTGGGATCTGAAAGACATTCTTCCTAATACGAATGGCTTTGATAACAATAAGCTGTTTGAATCGACTGCCAATCCGCAATTAAGCAATGGAAGCTATCAAATCTTAATGCGCTATGTAAATCCGCTAGAGGAAACCAACGCAGACGCTAAGAAGTTCCACTTCGCAAATGCTGAGCAGAGTGGGAGCGGGTGGCTGAATCTGGGCAGCGTAGACGTATCGAATAGTACGGCCGAGGCTCCGGTAAGAGTTACGGGATTAACGGCCGATTCATCGGGCCAGATACAATTGGCACCAGGTGCAAGTAAGCAGATAAATATCACTGTAGCTCCCGCGGAAGCGAGCAATAAAAAGGTCGTATGGTCTTCGGCAGACCATAAAGTTGCCTATGTATCAGCGACAGGCTTGATTACTGCAGTTGGTGTTGGCCAAACCGTCATTACGGTGAAGTCTTCTGACGGCAATCTGGAGAAGCGATTTAATGTGACGATTGCGTCCGATTCGAATCCGCCATCTGGAGGCACTGGAGGAACATCAACACCGCCTGCAACACCGGAGATAACGGACAAAGGAATTACGCTTGGCCAAGACGCGATCATGCTTGTTCCAACAACGAATGAGAACGGCATAGTTGAAATGTCAGCAACCATTGATTCTAAGAAGCTTAAGGATGCCTTCCATGCCCTACTTAATGGTTCAACTACCGTAAATTCGAAATCGGTTATCATCGAACTGAAAAACGACGGTGGGAATGTGAAGGTCAATATCCCGTCCTCTGCATTTGCAGATGCGGTGAATGAGCTGCCGGAAGCGTCAGTGCTTATACAGACGGATCTTGGAAGCTACAAGGTTCCTGTCAAAGCGTTAGGATTAGCTGCTTTAGCGGAAAAGCTAGGCGTGAGTCCTGATGAGATAACCATTAGTATAGTAATTAACAGAGTTGCGGGCAGTGTGGCAGATCTATTGTCTGAACAGGCAAGCAAGGAAGGTTTGACACTGCTTACGCCTGCTTTGGATTACAGTATTTTTGCTCATGCTAACGGAAAGTCAATCGAGATAAACAGCTTCGGCAGCGCCTATCTCGAAAGAACGGTTATGCTGACAGGAGCAATAGATGCTGCGAAAGCTACTGCTCTCTTATTCGATCCGGTTACAGCAACCTTTCAATTTGTTCCATCCGTCCTTCTAGGCAATGGCGGAAATACAGAGGTTGTAATCAAACGGAATGGAAACAGTATTTATACGGTAGCTTCGGGCAGTAAGACGTTCTCCGATCTTCAGGGACACTGGGCAAAATCGGAAATCGAGCTGCTGGCCTCTAAGCGGATTATTAACGGGGTTTCGCTGAACAGCTTTTCACCGGACAAATCGATCACTCGCGCAGAGTTCACAGCCATACTCGTTCGTTCTCTCGGACTTAGTCCATTAAGTACGGACGCCACTTTTAGTGACGTATCCAAAGGAGACTGGTTTGCAGCTGCGATTGCATCAGCGGTTGAAGCGGGAATCATTGACGGCTTTAAGGATGGCTCATTCAAGCCAAATGAACGAATCACGCGCGAGCAAATGGCTGTCATGCTGTCGAGAGCTTTGAGCTATGTGAACAAATCCGTCCAAGCAAAGGATATCGATGAAAAACAGCTTGAGAAATATACGGATAACGGTTCTATCGGATCTTGGGCAAGACATTCGATAGCTGAGCTGCTCACCTCTCAAATCATGCAAGGGAAATCAGAAACTACGCTTGATCCGATTGCCCATGCAAGCCGAGCTGAAGCAGCGGTCATGATTAAAAGGCTTTTACAGTTTGCGCAATTCATTAATTAAATGTTGAACTAAATAAAGGAGCACATGACATTAGCGTTCATGTGCTCCTGTTTTATCTCTCATTATGGTATCGTATTCACTTTGATATAATTAGTGTAGACTAGCATTGAGGCTCTATGGTAAAGGAGGTTGTGCTTTTCGATGAAACCTGCTGTTATTGGATTGGTTGCAATACTTTTCATATCTCTCATGTTCATCCTATACAGCAAATATAGCGAACCTGACTTGCCGAATTCGACGGAATCTCACAATTCTGATGCAGCGAATAAGCAAGCGGAAGACGTGCCGGAATCATTTGTCACATTGAAAGTAATTATGCCTGGCGATCTGTCGGCGCGCATGGGAGATTTCGTTGAGAATGAACTGAATGACCGACTGAAGAAAGACTTAAATATGAAGCTTGAATTGACTTATATCCCATGGTCCAATTACCAACAAAAATTAGAGCTGGCCTTATCTACCGGAGAAGATTACGATTTGTTCTGGTATGGCGCGCCATTCGTCTCCGTTTATTACACGAAAGGTTATATTCAGCCTTTAGATGAGCTGCTGGACCAATATGGGCAGGATCTTATTAAACATATTCCCGATGAAAACTTCAAGCAAAACCGGATCGACGAGAAGCTATGGGCCATACCGTCTCAGGCATTTACGTCCGCCGGGAAATTCTCTTCTGTCATGGTTCGGCAGGATTTGCTAGAGAAGGCCAACCTGTCCGAAATTAAGACAATCGCTGATTTAGAGCTTTTTTTCGAGAGAATGCAAGCCATCGATCCAAGTTATTACGGCTATTTGGAAACGGACCGAGGCCATGAAATGTTGTGGCGCGAATTGACGGATCGAAACTACTCTTCATTGGATGAGCGCATGTTATTTATGGTGGACGAGGATTCTGGGGAGATGCTCAGTTATGTGGAGTCTGCTGTATACAAAAAGGTAGCTCAATTGCGTGAGTCATGGGTGAAGATGGGGATCATCGACAAGAATCTAGTGGGTAATCCGGCAGCAAAGATCGATCAGGAGAATGCGGGAAAGCTTCTCTTTCGTGTTGGCGCAGTCTCTAGGGCAATGGAGAACCTGCAAGCGGCAAGGAATGCTGATCCGAATGCGAGGCTCCGCGAGTATTATCTTGCAAAGGAGAAACCAAAGTTTATTACTACTCCAAGCAATGAAGCCTTTATGATCACTGCGGCGTCGGAAAATCCTGAACGGGCGATGATGTTTATGAATTGGATTCTGCAGAACAAAGATAATTATAATTTTATTATTTATGGAGTACAGGGAAAGGACTATGAGCTGGAGAACGGTAAAATTAAGCAATTGACCAATGACCAGTTAATATACGAATGGATGTGGCGGAACAAGGACTATTTTCTCGCACCTGCCAGTGTAGAGGATGACATTATCGCTGACATGCTTATGAATGACGAGAACTCTCGCATTTCCAAATTATTCGGATTTCATTTCAATGAGGCGTCCGTCAAAAATGAGATGGCACAGGTTATGGCGGTCTATAAGGAAAAAATCGAGCCTATCAATTTTGGTTTGGCTAGTTATGAAGAGTACTACGACGATGCAATTGCAGCCCTTAAAAAGGCAGGCTTTGACATTGTTTTTGCCGAATTGAAAAAACAGTTCACGGAATTTCAACTCCAACATTAACATGCTGAGCCCGAATATGAGAGGACGATCGGTCATGAGCAGATTCAGCATATTCACAAAACTAATAGCCACTTTGTTCATTTTGCTTATCCCAATCTTGCTCTTATTTGCGATGTCGAATCGAACAAGCACGCGTGTATTGACCGATGAAATTATTAAGGTGAAGCAATATCAGATTGAAACGTTCGCCAACCAGTTGGATGAGTTGTTTTTCCGACTGGATACGTATAAGAAAATGCTGTACGAAAGCACGGATGTGCGAAATCTAGCTTACCCGGATTTGCTTGACGATGTCTTGGATAAATATAGAATCAACCGAACCGTCTCTGAAGAAATTAATCGACTTGCCGGTTATGGCGATTGGAAAGCGGTGATCGCCGTTCTCTATCCCCGAACCGGAATCATGATCAAAAGCAGCTCCAGCCTAAATGCGCTTCCGAAAGTGTTTCCCGCGCAGGACACATTTTGGCAATATTATTCCGATCCGAATGAGGATTATTTCATGGAAATATTGTCTTATCCCGAAAATTCAGCGGAATCTGGCGAGGCACATATGAGAGTATTGCTTAAATTCGGCGTGGCCGCATTGCGAAGCGCTTTATCTGAATTTAAAGCGAATGGTTCGGGAGATCCGTTCCTCTATCATCCAGGAGCGAACCCTATCTATAATTATTCCGTAAATGTGAATCAAATTGACGAATTTCTTCCCCGGCTTAGGGAGATCGATAGCTCGATGGAAAGCGGATACATGCTGCTAGAATCCGGCAAGACACAGTTTCAGGTTCATTATCAAAAGCTGGAATCGTTAGGCTGGTATCTTGTTGATTACGTGCCTATCAGTCATATCATGGCACCCATCAGCCGAAATCAGACGATGTTTTATGTAATAAGCGGCATGCTTCTGTTTATGGGGGCGTATCTTGCTTTTGTGATGTATCGAAATATCCAGATTCCGTTCCGGAAGCTGATTCAGAACATGAATTTAATCGAAAAAGGGATTTATTCCGTAAGGATGGTAGACAAGCCCAAAGGAGAGTACCGGTTTCTTTATGAAAAATTTAACTCGATGGCGTCAAAAATAGAGAAGCTGATCGAGGATGTATTCAAAGAGCAGCTCCGTTCGAAAGATGCGACGCTGAAGCAGCTGCAATCGCAGATTAATCCGCACTTTCTGTACAACACGCTTGCCTATATCAAAAGCATGATTGAGCTGAGCGAAGACAAAGCAGCCATTTCGATGACCATGAATTTGAGCAAATACTATCGGTACACGACCAAGACGGGGAACAAGATGGTGAAGCTAAGAGAAGAACTGGATTTGGTTCATTTCTATCTGGAAATCCATTGCATGCTAAGAGATGATTTTGAATTTCAAATCGAGGTCGAGCCGCAGATGGCAGACTTGGAAATACCGCGGTTAATCGTACAGCCGCTTGTCGAAAACGTCATTCTTCATTCGTTCAATAATCATTCGGAATATGGATTGATTCGGATCCGGTGTTGGAGAGAAGGTTTCATGAACCATGTCGCGGTTGAGGATACGGGTACGGGCATTGATTATGCGGTAATCGATTCTATTAAAAGGAAAATTCAATCGAGCAATGAAGAAATAGAATCCGGTCTGAAAAACGTACATCAACGTCTGCGTTTGATGTACGGCGGGGATTCGGGCTTGCTGCTCAGTCAATCGGAATTAGGCGGGCTTTGCGTGGAATTATGCTGGAGCAGCAGGGAAGATGCGTCTTGATCTAAGGAGGGACAAGGATGTTCGAAATATTGATCGTGGACGATCACACACATTTGGTTGATAGTCTGGCGATTGGACTTCCGTGGGAGCAGATGGGGATCACCAATGTCTATAAGGCTTATTCCGGCGAGGAGGCCTTGGAGCTGCTCAATTACCATTCCGTTGATATTGTGGTAACGGATATTCAAATGAATGGGATGACCGGTCTTGAATTGATCGCCCGAATTAATGAGAAATGGAAAAACACAAAAGCGGTAATTATAACCGGATTTGATGAATTTCAATACGCGAAGGAAGCCATTCAACAGCAAGTTAGCGATTATCTCTTGAAGCCGGTATCGAACGAAGAATTGGAACAAACCCTTCGGAGCATTATTAATCGGATTACAGAAGAAGGAAATGAGCTGTTGAATCAGCAAAAATTTGTTTACCGTTTCCGAGAAAGCTTGCCCAAATTAAGAGAGATGTTTTTGTATGAATTGATTTCCGGCAAAAATTACCCGATATCTGATCTGAAGGAGAAGATCCATCTATATGGGCTTCCCTTTTCTGTTGAAAGGGAGGCTATCCTCTTATGTATGAGAGTAGAGGAGGATTATTCCAATACGGATCTTTATAGTCTCTCGCTGATCGAATATGCCATGTTCAACATCGTAGAAGAGGTTTTTTCGGATAAATTTAATGTGATGCATTGCAAAGATTCGCATGATTATTTGATTTTCCTGGTTCAAGCAAGTGCAATAGAGCAAGCAGACGTAGACAACTCCGCAATAATAGAAGATCTGGCTAGGCTCTCCCAGCATCAAATTAAATTATATTTAAAATCTAAAGTTTCCTTTGTGCTAAGCAATGGAGGGGGATTCCCGAAGGACGTACAGTTCATGTACCACTCTGCGCTATCCATTTATACCGATTATATCGGAAATCAGACGGAAAGTTTTTTTAATGTGACGCAAAAGAAAGAGGTTTTCGAAATCCAGCCGCTTGCGGAGCTTTATCGTCCTCAAACGTTAATGGAGTTAATTGATATCGAGCAGTGGACGGCATTCGAGAGCAAGCTGACCCGGATATTCGACGAGCTCGAAGGCGCAGGTAGCGGAGCCCGTGAATATGGGCTTGAAATCTACGTTACTTTGCTGCAAACCTATTCCTATTATTTGCACAAGAAAGGCAAACGAATCTTTGAAGTGTTTGGCAGAGATATCGAGAAAATGCTGAAAATTGATGCCAGTTGGAGCTTGGAGCCATTAAAAGAATGGGCCTTCGGCAGCTATGTCCAAATTAAAGCTTACAGCGACAGCCGTTCGGACAATATACGCTTCGACCTGATGGAACGGATTCGCCGATTTATACAGGAGAATATAAAAGATATAACGCTTCAAACGGTAGCGGATCATGTCAACCTGCATCCTGTTTATATATCCAACTTATTCAAGCAGGAAACAGGAGAAAATTTCTCAAACTACGTACTGCGCCTACGAATGGAGAAAGCGGTTCAATTGCTGAAGCACAAGGATTTGAAGATAAGCCAAATTGCGCTTGAAGTTGGCTATCAGAAACCGCAGTATTTTATTAAGCTGTTTAAATCTCACTACGGGATGACGCCTCAAGAATTTAAGAACAGCGACCTATCCTTGAAGAAGTAGTTAAAAGAATTAGCCAAAAGAAGTAGACGAAAGAAGGCTTCAATTGCTTTGCCATATATCTTTATAGCAATCTGCATAATACCGAATTTCGGCATTCGCAATTTGATACCGACAACCCGATGGACGTGACAGCAGGTGATCACTTCATCTCGGTGTTACCGTTACTGAACTGAAAAGAGGCATGAGCTGAGCTCATGCCTCTTTCTATTAGCCTTGTGCCGTTAGCTGTGCCAGCTCGGTAAAATACATATCCATAACCGCCATGTTCGTCGTTAGCAGGTTACTCAGCAGCTCCGTGCTTAGACGGTCCCGCTCGACGTCAATTCCGCTGCGAAAGCGCAGCTCGCCATCTGCGAGGTCCATTTCGAAGCAGCCAATCGGTAAATTATAGTTTACCTCTGTCATCCAGTCCATTGCGTCCGATCTGCGAGCTTCCGGCACCATAACAGGGTAAACCGAGTAGATGAGGCACAGACTTTTGTCCTCATCCGTTGCGATGAGGACTGTCCATTGACCCGAGTCTCCGCTAAATTTCACGGAAAGCAAATCGGAGTCCTCGCGAAGAAAGCTCCAATTCCAGCCGTCAAGCAGTTGATCTACCGTTTCATGCATAGCTCCCTGAACGATAGCTGCAGCGGCAACACTGGAGCTCGAGTCTGAAGCTTCGGCCCACTGCGTTCGGAAGCCGTGCTTGAGCTTGCCTTCATCAGCTAAATCCTCAGGCAGATTCATTTCCTGCTTGATATCGGTAGCCAGCCAATTTTCACTTATATTAAGCTTAACGTTCGCTTCATCAGTTGAGGAACTGAGTAAAGCTCTAATGATATCCTCGCCACTCGTTGCTTCCTGCAGAACCAGTTCTGCAATTCCTTTGCGGAGCAAGATGTGCAGCTCCACAGGCAGATCCAGGTCGAAGCTGCTAACGGTTAACCCCCCGTTAGCAGCAGGATGCAGCCCGAACCACTCACCCTCTACGATGGTCAGGAAGGCAGTCGAGTCGAGTTCAAGGCGGAGAGTACAGCGCCTTGAACCACCGTCTGCGAATAGCCTGACTTCTTGGAGCTTTGCTGGTATCGATAGGCCAGTCAAAGTGGTAAAGGCAATAGGGTGGTCAAGGATCAGCTTTTCATTACCTAGTTTGCTCATTATGATTACCATCCCTTCTTCTCTGCGCTAGCAGCCGTATTAATTCTGAGAGACTTACTTCTCAAGACCGGCAATGCCGCCAGTCAAGCCATCTTGGTTAAAGCCTATTTTACCGAGTCGTTTTGCTTTCTCTACTTCAACTACGGCTATACCTGCGTCAATCGAAAGTGACTTCACTTGGCTTGCGCTTAACGCAATTTCCCAATCACCGGCAGTTCCAGCCGCATCCCAGCTTTTCTCGAATTCGATTGCTAGCTGCAGCGAGTTGGACAGGCCAATCTTGCCGACTTGCTCAATATCACTGGCAGAGCTGTCTTGTCCAGGCAGCCAACTGCGAATGGTATCATTAACGGTTTCGTCGCCAGTAATTTTCTCGGACAGACTTGTCCCGATGCTGTCGAAATGGCTGCCCATAAACAAGGCGTCACTGCCGGAATCTAGGACTGAGCCCGCCGCACGGGTACCGTCCATCGGAGGTCCGCCGTGACTGCTCTTATATTTGGCTTGAATAAGCGCAACTAGATTTTTTAAGCTGCCGACGGAGGCAGTGACGATTTTACCTGCTATTTCGGCAAACTGACTCGTCTCTTCACCGAATTGTGCAGGTACGTTGGCCGATAGACCGAGGTTAAGCTCTCTTAGCCTGCCCGAGGAGAAGGTCAGGGCTCCTTCGAGCCCAAAGGCAACCTTCGTACTGCCGAGCGTAACGGAAACCTCGGTTGCCCCTTCTACGATATGACGGATCTCGCCCTTGCCAATGCGTTTGGTACGATCCTCAAGCGAAGTGTGCCCCTGACTTTTGTCATCAACCAATTTCTTATTATAGCGGCTTAAATATTTGTATGCTAATTCAGCAGAAAACTCAGCGACACCTGCGTTTGCTTCCATGCCTAATTGTACAAGTACACCAATATCAACAGAGTTGTCGCCAGTCATATCCTGCTCTTCAATCATCATTGCCCATTTCTCGGCTTCTTCAAGCTTAGAGCTGCCCGACCTGCCGCCTTGCCCATAGAAGAAATCTGGCGCCGATTTAGGAACGATAGGGGAGGAGCGCATTTGTCTGTACAAGCCATAGGACATCAAATTCATAACGCTCGTTGTCGTTTTGCCTGATGCGTCGAGATATACGCCTAGTCTGAAGTTCGCATCTAGACCGAACGTTTGGAAGCCTGCTCCGAAAGTAAGCTGTGTATTACACGAAACCTCGTCTTCATCCCGTTCCGCTTCTCCGCCGAATGCAAACAGAAAGTAGAGCCCCGGCGCGCTAGGGACCGGTATTTTTAATTCAACCGCAAGAGATGCGGAATCGCCGGCAGATGGTACGGCAAGATCGACAATTCTACCTAGCTTGGCGAAACCGCTGTTCAAGTTATCTGCCTCTACGGATTGAATCGCTTTTGTCGCGATGCCATCGCTGGTTACTTTTGTTTTAACATCATCTTTAAGGCCGCTCATTTGTGGATTCTGAGCAGGTGGTGTCTTTTTGACTAAGTCGCGTGCTTTTAAAACGGCTTTAGGCTGATTCTCAAGCAGCAGCTTGTTAGCCTCTCGCATAGCACCTGCAATGGAGGCTGCTTTTATCTTCTCGGTAGTAGATGAGTTCCCTTTGACGATGTCGTATGCAGCAGATTTGCCTGCTTCGCCAAGCTTAACCTTTGTCGCGTCCTTAGGCACGGTCGCTTCAATAATCTCCACGGCTTTGTCGGCCATGACCTTATCCACCGAGCCTTTGGCAAGCTTGAAGGCTTTGGTTTTGGCCATCATGGACTTATATTCTTTGGCCAGTGGGGTTGAACTGGTAACCGCGACGTCAATATCCGCATTAGCCTTCTCACGCGCAGCATCCTTCAGCTCTTGGCGGAATGCGTTCAGTTCCTTTGACCTTCGGAATTCACCTCTACCGACGCCAAGCTTAGAGAGAACCGCTGTCTTGAGCGGATTGGCCAGCGCGTTCACATAGATCTCGTCCGTATTTAGCCCAGCAGAGAGAGTTCCGTTCGTGTCCATCGTACTACGATCGGTGACTGCACTTTTACCGGCATCTCCAACATCTATGGTAACATCTAGAAAATTGGCGCCTGCGCTCTTAACCTTAGTACTAACCGCACGCTTCGATTTCGTAACAGAGGCTGAAAGAAGGGAGGAAGTGAGCTCTTTTACTTTTTTATTAGCGGCAGCCAGCGCATTCGTCTTCTGCTCGTCAAGTGCTTTATTCGTTTTTGGGGCTACTGTATCGAATCCTTGCTTGGTAACTGCCTCAAAGTCTGCTTTTTTGGAATCGGGAAGCTCGGTATCCGTTAAGTCTCCTGCATATTTAAGCAGGGACTGGTTAACGCCAGCCTTGGCATAGTCATTCGCGTATTTTTTCGCATCGGTTCTAGCTTGGTCCGAGATACTGGCAGTGGCATCCATATTGTTTTTCACGGCTTCTGTTGCCTTGGCATCCAGACTTGTGCGAATACTAGCGGCTTGGCTGTCCTTACTCAGAAATAGTCCTAGCTGCCCTTTGACTTTCTGTCTTGTATCATCGAGCGCAGCTTGGGCAATCACGGGAGACTGAGCATCTCGGTAAGTTGCAAGCTCTGCTCTTCGTAATTGTTCAGGTGTCTGCGCGGGCGGCGTGGGCGTACCGCCGCTAGCGCCGCCTCCAGTACGCTGGATCACCATTCCTTGCAGTGCGCGATTGCCAGCTGTTCTTTGCAATTGCAGAATTTGGCCTTGTGTCATATGAGAAGGGCCCATTATCGGACCCGCTGGTGCAGAATGACCTCCGCTGACCGGTGCGGCTATTGTTGCGCTTGATGGTTTATTATTGGGTACCTTTTCCTGCACGAATAGACCTCCTGTACCTATGGTGCTTTCAACTATTGCATGACTAAAGGATGAGTTCGCGGACGAACATGATAAATCCTGCATTTTCTAAAAATGCACTCATATATTCAGTAGTCCGAAATGTTCAGTCTCTTTGATTGCTAGCAGCATAGAGCTGATCAAAGCGGATGTTAAATTGTAATCACTTCCAAATTAATTTAGTATATCGTTTGTAATCAGGTAATCAGCTTGTGTTTCTGTATAGAAAACAGGCCATTCCCCCAATAATTGGGTGTGGCCTGATTGAATGGAATAACGGATTAGGTATTATGGAATTGGATTAAAAGGAGGCGTGAAAATAGGGAAACATGCCGTCGGATTTATGGGGCATGTTGGATTAGGTAATTCCGGCCCCTCTTCAAATAATGGTTCAGTAGATTGGAACGTATATCCGACTATTCTACCTTCACTATCTACAGCTGCAAGCGCGATGGAGTTTGGATGTGGATAATAAGTTTCAGTGACGACTGCTTCGCCGCCGAATATCGCACCGGCTGGAGGAAATCCAACAATTAGACCGCTACCGGATTTCACTTCCCATGCTACCGCACCAGGAAATTTGGCGTTTGGAAGTGGAATGAGGCTTAGGACACCGCCTGGTTGAAAGTCGTGTTTGGTGAAGTTAAATGAAGGAATTGTCACCGGTATTGCTTCTTTTAAATAGATGCTGCTAAATTTCAAGATAACTCCTTCGCTGTTCACTTCGTACAAACCGAGGTATTGCGTAATCGCAAAATCAGTAATGTCATCACCAGAAGTGTACTCTTTCAAAGCGTCTATTGTAGACATGTTCGTACCAACGAGTGGAGCAGGAATTGAATTAGCACTGCTCGTAATACGTAAGCTGTTATCCGGATTATGATCATAAGTAATCGCGATCGCATTCAAATTGTCGCCTACCTTAAGCCCATAAGTAATTGGAGACACGGCAGGCGTCGATGTTGGTTGTGACGATGGTGATTCAGTTGGCGTTGATGTAGGTGAAGACGTTGGTGTCGACGTGGGCGCTTGAGTTGGTACTTGAGTAGGCGCTTGCGTCGGAACCGGTGTAGATACTGGCGTAGCCGTTGGAGTCGGCGAAGGTTTGATAGCTACGAATTGTTCTTTGGCTTCGTAAGCACCAGTTACCAATAGGTCTCTTGTGGCACTGGTAGAGCCGCCGAATTTGCCATCTACATTATTATTCAGGAGCTTGAGCTGCAAAGCAAGCTCGACGTAACCTTTGGCCCAGTCGGATACCGTACTATCGGTAACGCCAGGCTTCGATTCCGCTTCATCGCGTTTGCCAAGACCGCGAACGAGGAATGTGGCTAATTGCTCCTTGCTCACTTGGCCGGCTGGATTATATGTACCTTCGCTAAATCCATCCGTGATTCCCGATTTTTTAAGTGCCTCAATATAAGGCAATGCATAACCGTTGGCAGGGTCGTCCGATTTTACGTCTGTAAAGCTGGATGTTTTCAAGTCTTTATTGACATCCAAATTGTAGATCAACGCAGCTACTTTCGCGAACTGAGCGCGATTCATCTCTTCTTTTAAGCCGAATTTTCCTTCAGCCACACCGTCAAAGACTCCAGCACTGATCATTGCGTCGAACTTGGCTTTGGTCGCTGCGTCCAGGTCCTTAAGATCGGTGAAGTCTGCTGATGTTTTGGCCTGTGCAGGGTCATGTGTGAATACGAGCACAGAAGAGCTAAGCAAAGCCACGAGACTCATAATGATCCATGTCTTCTTCATAATCAAACTCCTATCCCTATGTAATAGTTGTCAAACTTAGTTCTATTTTAGCAGATAGATAGTAAACAAGATTTGAAGGGATTTGAGGAAGAAACATCCCGAAATCACTTGATATATAAGGGATGTGGAGGTCCTAAGCAATTAAATACCAAAATTTTCAATTTGTCGAATAAACTAGATATATTGTCTTTTTTGCGCGGAAAATAGCCTTAAAGTCCTAGTTCCTTAAATGCATCAAGCGTTTGATCTCATCGCTGGGATCTTCCCGGTATTCACGTCGTAACATTCGTTTAAGCGCATCGAATTGTTTCAAGGCGGCGAGGCGGTCGTGATCCTCCAAATGCGCTAGAATAAGCTGGGTGCGCAGGATTTCATTCCATGGTATTTGTTTAATCGCTCTTTTGAGGAGTTGGATCGAGGCAGAGTATGACCCTTCGTTCATATAGTAGTCGTTCATCCCCAATACAAGCTTCAGGTAATTGTTCTCGAACGACGCTCGCCGTTGCTCGGTCCAGCTGTAATCCTTGTTCGCCAGGTAGCCGCCCATATACAGCTTAACGGTATTTTCGTATTCGGCGATGTTGCCGCTATGAATGGTCTTGCAGGAGTGAAGCCACCGTTCGAAGGCAATCGAATCGATATCGAACGCCTCGACTCGAATGCGATATTTTCCCTTGTTATGCTGCAAAATATCGACTAGTCCGATGTTCATTAGATTATTACGAAGATAGTGCGCCGTCGTGTTGAAATAGGCGGGAGTTTTCGCGGCATCGTTGCCCCAGAGAGCGTCCATGATTCGAGATCGTTCTACAGCCTCTCCCCGATGATGGACGAGATAGGCCATTAGCTCCTCGGCTTTGGACGTGCGCCATTTCACCGCTTCACCGCTGGGAGTAAGCAGCATTAATTGTCCGAAGCATCGAATTTCGGCTTGCTTATCCTCCATTTTGATTCCTCCTTGGCGGTCTATTTCCGCACGAAAATGTTCTCCATAAGTGTAGCATCGCGAAATCATCTCGCCAAGCGAAAATACGCTGTAATGACGCCTTCCTGGATGACTTGTTCAGGAAGGTTCTTTTTTTGAAAAGATAGGAATGTATATCATGTCGCGAACTTTCTCTTGATTTCTACGGCGAAACGCTAGCTTTGCCGCCAGAGGACGGCTTCAGTCGTCTACGCTTGACGTATAGGAAAGAATACGAGTTTGCTCATGCTTTCTCTATACGTTTCGACGAAACGATGGCGTCTATTGAAAGGACGTCGTCAAGTGTTTCTTCTTATCATGAACGTGTAAAGCATGCAATGTGATAAACGTCACAGCGTTTAACATACATGGAATGTTTTAATGAGGATATTAATTAACGACGAAGGAGAATTTGCTATGAATTTTGCTTTTGCAACGAAATTCGCGAAAATGTATTTTTTGACCATAGTCGCCTTAATTGTATTGGTTTATATCGGCACACGGTTTTTCACGCATATTGATCTAGCGCTTTACGGTTATATGGTCGGCACAATCGTATTTATTGGCGGATTCTTCTACCGGTTTATCGCTTGGGCGGAGCGTCCGCCAACCAAATTAATCATTAAGAAGGGGATCAAGCTGTTATACCGCAGAAGCACTCCGCAAACGTCGGTCGAGCATCTAGCGACCTATCGTTTCATCTGGAATCGCGGCGTCTATCGTTGGACGCAGCATGTGCTGCTGGGCTGGGGCTGCATTCTCTCGGCATGCGTAACTTTTCCGCTCGTGTTCGGTTGGATGTATTTCACAATGGAGGACAACGGTACTTATACGGTTGTCGGCTTCGGGCTTGACATCATGAGGGTGAAGGCTGACGGATGGATTGCGTTTCTCTTCTACAATGCTTTGAATATTACCGCGTTTATGGTTATTGCCGGTGTATGTATGGCGTTGTATCGCCGCATCAAGAACATGCAGGCACGGGCGGAACAAACCTTCGTTTACGACTTTCTGCCGCTCTATCTGCTGCTGTTTATCAGCATCACGGGTCTCCTGCTGACTTTCAGCAACATTGTCCTTCATGGCTGGGGGCATCCAGTTATGACGCTGATCCATCAATGGTCGGTTATCCTGACGCTGATTTATTTGCCCTTCGGCAAGCTGGCGCATATTCCGATCCGCCCGCTCAGTGTGTTCGCGAAAAATTATCGTGAGCATTACGGCGAACAGGAGATGAAGGCATGCAAGGTGTGCGGTACGGGATTCGTTTCTGTGGAGCAGTCGGATGATGTGATTCAAGTGTTGAAGCAAAATGAGATCGAATTTGCAATGACGGAAGGCTTCCATCTGGCTGAGCTGTGCTTGCCATGCAGGCGTAAATACCGCATGTCGAGGTTCGCGGGAGTGGCTACCCACAACATCAAGGCCAAGGAGGCTAACCAGAATGCTAAAGGATAAATTTTATAAAGAAATTCCCAATGTCATTCATCCCAAAGAAAAATTAGTTGCGACTCACTGCTCCTATTGCGGCATGCAATGCGGCATGAATTTGAGAGTGGATACGACTAAAAACACGATCATTGGCGTAGAGCCTAGATATGACTGGCCGGTGACGCTCGGCAAAATGTGTCCGAAAGGCGTTACAGCTTATCAGCAGACGAACCATGATGATCGGCTGCTGCGTCCATTGATTCGGGATGACGCATCGAAGAAGGGAACGAAGGAGGGCTTCCGGGAAGCGACTTGGGATGAAGCTTACGATCTGATTGCTCGTAAATTCAAGGAGCTGCAATCGGAGTACGGCAAGGATTCTTTATCCGTTTATAGCGGCGTATCGATGACGAATGAAAAGTGTTATCTAACGGGCAAGTTTGCAAGGGTCGGCCTGCAGACGCGCTACATTGACTATAATGGCCGATTCTGCATGTCGAGCGCGGCGGCAGGATTTCTTAGAAGCTTTGGCGTGGATCGCGGCTCTACGCTGCCTTGGACGGATATCCATGAAACAGATTGCTTGTTTATAGCGGGCAGCAACACGGCGGAATGTCATCCGACCTCGATGTTCCGGGTTTGGGAGGTACAGAACCGCGGCGGTTACCTGATAGTTGTAGACCCAAGAGAAACGCCGCTTGCAAGGCGCGCCGACATTCATCTGGATCTGAAGCCGGGCACCGATCTGGCCTTGGCCAATTGCATGGTTAATCTTCTGATTCAGAATGGTTATGCGGATGAGAAATTCACAACGGCTCATACGAACGGCTTCGAAGAAACGAAGGAGCTTGTGAGTCAATTCACACCGGAATATACGAGTGAAATAACAGGCGTAGCGCCGGAGAAATTGATTCGCGCGGCAGAGATTTATGGAAAAGCACCGAACGCAATCGTCATGTTCGCACGCGGCATTGAGCAGCAAACGAGAGGGTCGGATAACGTATCCGCCTACACAAATATGAGCTTGGTTACAGGGAAAATCGGTCGTCCGAAAGCGGGCGTTGCGACATTAACGGGACAAGGCAACGGTCAAGGCGGACGCGAGCATGGGCAGAAGGCTGA
Source organism: Paenibacillus sp. 2TAB23 (assembly GCF_052115165.1). Lineage (NCBI taxonomy): Bacteria > Bacillati > Bacillota > Bacilli > Caryophanales > Paenibacillaceae > Paenibacillus > Paenibacillus sp. 2TAB23. The sequence goes on along the minus strand of NZ_JBFRGD010000021.1, from coordinate 26,800 downwards.
TGCGCTGCCAGGCTACCGTAAAATTACGAATCCCAAGCACGTGGAAGAGGTATGCAAGGTATGGGGAATCGAGCCGGAAGAAATGCCGCTCCCTGGCGTATCGGCTTATGAAATGTTCGACCTTATGCATGACAAAACGATCAGAGCGCTTTACTTGCTTTGCTCTAATCCTGCAGTGTCAGCACCTAACTTGAATTATGTGAAAGCAGCACTGAAGAACTTGGATTTCATGGTTTGTTCGGATATGTATTTATCGGAATCAGCTGAATTCGCCGATGTGGTACTGCCTTCTGTTACTTGGTCGGAGGATGAAGGAACGGTAACGAATCTGGAAGGCAGAATTATCAAAATCAACAAAGCCCAAGAGCCGATTGGCGAATCGAAGCCGGACTGGTTAATTGCGGTCGAGCTTGCAGAGAGATTGGGCCGGGGCAAATATTTCTCTCATCTGACGACAGCAGCCAAGGTGGCAGAGGAATTCAGATTAGCCTCCAAGGGTGGCTATGCAGATTACTACGGCGCGACATGGGACAAAATTGAGAAGCAAAACGGTGTATTCTGGCCTTGCAAGGATGAGGCTGACCCGGGCACGCCATACATGTTCCTCGATCATCAGTATTATCATGCGGACGGCAAAGCTAAAATTTGCGCGCTTCCCTACCGTCCCCCAGCCGAGGAGCCATGCGAGCAATATCCACTCCGCTTAACAACGGGGAGAGTTGTCTATCATTACTTATCCGGCAATCAGACACGGAGAATACCATTCCTGCATGATATGTGCCCAGAGCCATATGTTGAAGTACATCCCGTTACGGCAAAACAGTATGGCATAGAGCATGATGAGCTTGTGCGATTATACACACGCCGCGGCGAAGCTGAGTTCAAGGTCAAGATAACGGAAGCGATTCGTAAGGACACGGTGTTTGTTCCTTACCATTTCGGACATGAGCTGGCGGTTAATTTATTGACCATACCTGCTCTGGACCCGATGTCCCGTATGCCTGAGTTCAAGGCCTGCGCGGCTCAGTTAGAAAAAACAGCAATCAGCAAGGAGGCCGTACGGTGAAGAAATTGCTTTATATCGAAATGGATAACTGTATTGGCTGCCGAAGCTGCTTGGCTGCGTGCACGCAGTGCGGCGGCCATGATGAGCGGAACCGCAACTATGTATATGATGTTAATCCACTCGTCAATCGGCAGACGATACCGCTGATGTGCTTGCACTGCGTTAACCCGGCATGCGCCCGCAGCTGCCCGGCGCAAGCGATACAGATTACGCCTGAGGGCGCCGTATTATCGGCAATGGTTGAGAAATGCATCGGCTGCCAGAATTGTACGATTGCTTGTCCTTACGGTATTCCTAAGTTCGACGAAGAGCAGAACCTCATGTACAAATGCGACCTATGCTATGACCGGACCAAGGATGGCATTCCCCCAATGTGTGCATCTGTTTGTCCGACGAATACGCTGCAATGGATTACCGAGGATGAGCTGGAAATGAAGCAAGAGCAGCACCGTCTGGGGAAATGGATGTCCAGCCATCAGCCTTTCGATCCGCTAGAAGGAGAGACGAATGTGAAGATCAGTCTTCCAGGTATATTGCAAGGGAAACAAAAGCTTTTTTAAGGGGGTTAGCAAATGGAAAAGGATAATGGGAAAAACAATAAAATTCCGTTCGACGAAGATAATTATACACATAATATCCATAAAGCAAATGAGCGGCTTCTGGATCGACGCGGGTTTATGAAGACGATGGTTGGCGCAGCGGGTGTATTCGCGATTTCCACCCTGCCCTGGGGCGGGCTTGCGGCCAAAGAGCTGATGGGATTCCATACGAAAAGCCATGCGAAAAAGAAAATTGTAGATATTGCTTCCCTAGCGATTGGCGAGTCTGCCGAATTCGCTTACCCGAGCGAGCATGAATCTGCGCTGCTTATTCGATTGGGAGAGAACGAGTACAAGGCTTATCAGAATGCTTGTACGCATTTGAAATGTCCTGTCTTCTGGAACCGGGAGGAAGAGAAAATGGTCTGTCCATGCCATCATGGCTATTTCGATGCCAAGTCGGGCAAGCCAACGGCAGGCCCGCCTAGAAGGCCGCTTCCCGAAATTGTTGTAGTCGTAGAGAATGAGGCTGTATTTGCTACGGGAGTGAAACGTTATGAAACGTAGCTATAGAGGCGTAATCATGCTGTGCGTTGTGCTCTTTCTGAATATCGTATGCACCCAATACGTGGTCAATCATTATTTTCATCAAAAATATGAGCTGGTTCTTGTGTTCGCAGTATTGAATATCATTCTGTTCCCGATTGCCTTATATATCTATAAGAAGGAAGGGAAAGCGAAATGAAAGCAGAATTCTTCTTGGATTTATGCTTCATACGTGAACATGAGCCGGAGCCTCCATTCGAACAGGCTGTGGAACAGCAATTACAAAGCTTATTCATAGGTAAAGGCAGCTGGTATATGGAAGCGAAGCAGCAGGATCAGGAGCAAGTCGATATCGTTGTAGCAGAAGTGAAGGGCATGGCGAAATGGCAGCGTGAAGAGGAGATTCTAGCGTACCTGGAGGAGAATGCTGCACCGCAGTTCATGGACTGGCTGCAGGGCTATCGGATTCAGCTTGATATCAAAGAAGCGCATGAAGGCTGCAGCCATTGCGGTGAAAATTAACAAGGAATAAGAGGGATGATCATGGAATGGGAAAAGGGCTTATCTGCCTACGTAGGACGCAAGGTGGAAATATGGATTGAAGATCATTCAGGAGAAGAGCAGACGAAACCAAAGCCATATCCACCCTTGTTCAGAGTGAAGCTCGCTGAAGACGGAAAGTTCATAAAGTTTTATTTGAAGCCTACGCAGTTTCTATCCGTCCCTATATTCGATGGCAGCGCAACAAAGCTGGAGAATACCTGCGCGAGACATCATTTTGTTTCTCATGATATCGAAGGCAAGCTAACGTATTGGGTATACTTCGAGGATATCTCAGCAGCGTAAGAGATGCCCAAATAACAGAAGCCTGAACTCCGTAAAAGGCGGGAGTACAGGCTTTTTCTATGCATAGGTGCAAGGCGAATTTCTAATTTAGCTATGTATTTGTGATAAAGGTCACTGCGGCCTATATGGGCTTGATGGTTTAATACATTTACAAGCCAAGACATACATGCCAAAACGCATAAGCACACAGAAGGAAGGGATTAAGCATGAACAGCAGCAATCGTCAATTGTCTATTCAAACACTCAGTCTAGCTTTAGGTTTCATGATCTGGGTTATTCTGTCTTCGTTGATTCCATTTATTAAGGAGGACATTTCATTAAGTGCAGGCCAGTTGGCTCTGGTTACAGCAACACCAATCTTGTTTGGTTCCTTGTTGCGCATTCCAGCGGGTTATTGGACGAATCGGTATGGCGCGCGAATGTTGTTTATTATTAGCTTCCTGCTGCTGTTGGCACCGATCTACTGGATTAGCGTAGCAGACTCCTTCATCGACCTCATTATGGGAGGAGTGGCGTTAGGGATTGGCGGAGCCATCTTTTCTGTTGGTGTTACCTCTTTGCCTAAGTATTACCCGAAAGAGAAGCATGGGCTGGTTAATGGGATTTATGGCATAGGTAATCTCGGTACGGCGATAACGGCTTTCGCTGCACCGGTGGTTGCCAATCATATGGGCTGGGAAAAAACAGTACTGATGTATGCCGTGCTTCTGGCCATCTTTATCGTCATTAATTTTTTGCTTGGTGATAAGCATGAGCCGAAAAGCACCACCTCTCTGACGGAACAGATTAAAGGAGTATACCGGAATGAGAAGTTATGGCTGCTATGCTTATTTTATTTCATCACTTTCGGATCATTCGTGGCATTTACCGTTTACCTGCCTAACTTTCTGGTCTCCCATTTCGAGCTAACCAAAGTCGATGCAGGTATCCGGACAGCCGGCTTCATCGTTCTGGCTACGATCATGAGACCAGTCGGCGGCTGGATGGGGGACAGATGGAATCCATTTACCATTCTGATGGTTGTGTTCGGCGGCTTAACGTTATCGGCCGTTATCTTATCCTTTGCACCATCCATTGAAATCTATACGGTAGGATGTTTAACGATCGCGCTATGCGCGGGTACAGGGAACGGTACGATATTCAAGCTGGTTCCGATGTATTTCTCGAAGCAGGCGGGTATTGCGAATGGGCTCATATCAGCAATGGGAGGTTTGGGCGGCTTTTTCCCGCCATTGCTTCTTACGGCGCTCTTCAATCTGACAGGACACTATGCGATCGGGTTTATGGCGCTGTCCCAAGTGGCTCTGGCTAGCTTAATTCTTGTGATCTGGATGTACTATCAGGAGAAGCTGAGTTTAACACTAAGCATTATGGATCAAACCTCCCAAGGGATCATGGTCACTGATCCGAAGGGGTTTATTCAATCGGTTAACGGACGCTTTACTGAAGTTACCGGCTACTTGTCAGAGGAGGCGGTTGGTCAAACCGCGAGCCTGCTGAAATCAGGAAAGCAGGATAAAGCATTTTACGCCGGTATGTGGGCATCTCTGCAAAGTACAGGAAGCTGGCAAGGAGAAATATGGAATCGTCGCAAAAATGGAGAAATCTATCAGGAATGGCTGACTATTAATTGTATTCGCAATGATGCGGGAGAAATCAAATGTTTTGCTGCGATGTTCAGCGATATGACACCAACCAAATAGCCACGGGCACGTGAGTGTATCCTTTTGTTTAACATGTGTTTAAAAGAAACGGGATAGGAGAAGTGATGGCGATGCTTTCGGGAGTGGTTTTGGCAGGTGGAACAAATCGACTAATAAATGGGGAGCTGAAGGCACTTCTTTCTTTTGGCGGACAACCAATGATTGCGAGGCAATTGGATCGAATGCGGGAAATTTGCGATGAGTTGATTGTCGTAACCCAAGATCCTACCCCTTTTTTAAATATCGTTAATCGGTCAGTACGTATTATTACCGACTTTTATGAAGGCCAAGGTCCTCTTGGAGGCATGCACGCAGCTTTGTCTCTCGCGAAGCACGCTTCTGTATGGGTAGTCGGGTGCGACATGCCTTTCATATCTAATAAAGCGGCTGAGCTATTGTTAGAAAGGAAGCGGGATGGTTTTGAAGCCGTCGTTCCTATGGTAGCTGGTGAGCGGTATCCATTACACGGTATCTATGATCGGACATGCGCCTCGCATATCGTTCCGCTTCTTCAACAGGGAGAAACGCAGCTTTCTTCGTTGCTAAAGCATATTTTCTGGGGTGAGCGGGATGACCGGTATTTGTGCGAGAACGGTGTTGACTTGAATTTTGTATCCAGTATAAAAACGTTTGACGACTACGAGGTCATGCAGCGGTTGGAAGTCTTCAAATCAAACCAAGCTGGATGAAAGGATGGTTATGCAATGAAAAAAGGCAGCGATAAATACGTCCGGAGGGCAGTAAAGGTTGACTATGCCCAGCTTGTGATTCTGCAGCATATCCGCCCGTTAAGCAGCGAGTATGCATCGATAGATTCATGTTTGCATAGAAGAATTTCGGAGTCATTGCTATCGAAGGAATGCATGCCGCATTTTCGAAGGTCGGGATTAGATGGCTATGCCGTTTGGAGTGAAGAAGCTGGATCTGCATCTACGCAGAACAAGGTATGTCTTAGAGTGATTGATGAAGTGCCTGCGGGTTCCGTCTCAGCTCAACGGGTGATTCCCGGAACGGCGATTCGTGTGATGACAGGATCAGCCGTTCCAGAGGGTGCGGATGCGGTTGTCATGTTCGAGCAGACCGATGAGCTTCAACTGGATGGAGAGGATTGTATCCGAATTAAACATAAAGTCGAGTACGGGCAAAATATTGCGAATCCCGGGGATGAAATAGAGTCAGGGCAGCTACTTATGGGCGCAGGCACTCGCGTGGGGCCTGGACAAATGGCGCTGCTCGCTTCACTAGGGTATGAGCAGGTTCCCGTTTACCGGCGTCCGATAGTAGGTATATTAACGACTGGAAGTGAGCTGATCGCTGTAGGCGAGCCGCTTCAACCGGGGAAAATACGCAATAGCAATGCCTATATGCTTGCAGCGCAAATACAGCAATACGGGGGGCATGTTGTCCACCGTGGCACGGTTTCGGATGATATCGACCAAGTGGCGAGCACAATTCACGCGGTATTAGAGAAATGTGACATGCTGATTGTCAGCGGCGGGGTATCTGTCGGAGACTATGATGTTATGGCACAATTTTTTGCTGCAACGAGCGGGAACGAGGCCGAGCTGCTCTTCAATAAAGTGGCTATGCGGCCGGGAAGCCCGACCTCGGCTGCGGTCATAAATAAAAAGCTCGTCCTCGGATTATCGGGCAATCCCGGTGCTTGCTTTGTAGGCTTTGAGCTGTTTGCGCGTCCTGCACTGCTTGCGATGCAAGGAATAGATGGCCTTGCTCAGTCTCCTATCAAGGCGACGATAACGACTGATTACAAAAAGGGATGCCCGCATGATCGGTACGTTCGAGGGCGGATGACAATCTCCCAGCAGCAAGTAACGGCATGTGTGCTGGAGAAGAATAGTTCGAGCATGCTGGTCTCTATTCAAGAGGCTAACTGCCTCATCCTGATCCCATCAGGCTCCACAGGCATCTCTGCCGGCGAGGTCGTTGAACTGATTGCTTTACCTTATGAAACAACACCGTATTAAACGAGGTGGATGATGGGATAGAGCGGTTAACACGAATTTTTGTTTCCTTGGGCGTTACAAAAATACGGATTACAGGCGGGGAGCCTTTGCTGAGTAAAGACATTACCGATATCATTTGGCGTATTCGCCAAGTAGAAGGCGTAAAAGATTTGGCTGTTACAACGAACGGCTCACGATTGAAGCTGAAAGCACAATCGCTGAAGGATGCGGGGCTGGAGCGAATTACGGTGAGCTTGGACAGCTTGGATGATAATCGGTTCGGAGCTATGAACGGAGTAGGTTTATCGGCAACGAGGGTACTGGAAGGCATCGATGCGGCGGCGTCCGCAGGCTTATCCGTAAAGGTAAATATGGTCGTCCAAAAAAATATCAATGATCAGGATATTGTTCCGATGGCCCGGTACTTCCGCGAACGCGGTCATATCCTTCGATTTGTTGAGTTTATGGATGTCGGGAACAGTAACGGCTGGAGTTTGAAGCATGTGGTTCCAGCAGAAGAGGGGACCGTTATTCTGAAACGAGGCTTTCACATACACATGTTAAACAAAAAGTGGAAATGTCGCATATCGGCGGATAGTGTGATGTACCGCACAGCTAGAGCCGGCTTGCGCAGATATACTTAAACAATAAGGTGAATTGAAATGAGTATTTGGAGGGATTTGGAATGGAGGTAAAGGTCTTAAACAATGGTTCAGGGCTTGCATCATCTAACCCGGCTATGCTTTCCTTTGCGACCGACCGTCTGAAGGAGGAGCATGAGCACTTACGAAATCAATTGAAAATATTTGAATCGCATGCCAAGGAAGTCATCCTGATTGATGATACAGAGAAGGGCTTGCAAATCCTTCAGCAACTGAGAAGCGGGCTGCTTCCCTTTATGTATGATCTGGAGCAGCATGTCGAATGGGAGAAACAGGATTTATTCCCGTTCCTCATGTCTTATTTTAATCGAGAGCCCGTTCCTACGATACGGCCTTCCTTATGGGTGCTCGAGAAGGACCATCAACTGAGTGTTTCGTTTATCCATTCGTTCGACGAAGCGGTTACAGCCATTGAGTCGACAGCCGTCAAAAAAGAGCTTGCGGAAGCAGCAGCCCATCTGGTGCAGGCTTGTTTATTATTGAATGACCATTTCACGATGGAAGAACAAATTATTCTCCCCTTAACAGAGAAAATTTTAATGGATTTAGAATCCTTTTTTTCATAGAATGATGGGGATTGATTTCGTTCAACCGATATAGGGAGTCATGCTGATAGGGTTAGGCGTCAATGCCTGGTTACTGATGGGAATTGGAGGCTGTCTATTATCTATTTGCTCCGTCATGTATATCGGTTTAATCTCCCCCCCGTGTTCGCACGTTAAAGCTGGAGACACTTCACGTTTATGGAGTATCGCATGATATTACATTCTGCATATTTCCGTTGGGCAATTTTCACAATGGCAAATACTGCGCAGGAAGGCAGCATTTTTAATGATGATATAACCATTTTGTAATTCTAGCACCTCTTCTTTACGCATGTCGCTTAACATCCGATTGACGTTCTCGCGGGTCGAGCCGATCATATCAGCCAGTTCCGAATTGTTGATTTTATAGTCGATCAGCACATGCTCGCCACTGGGTACGCCGTAGGAGTTGCTCAATCTGATCAGTAACGAACACAACGCGCCTTGTTTGCCATACATCATCAAATCACGGAATTTGCTTTCGGTCATCCGATGAACGAGGCCCATCCATTTCATAAATTCAATCGCTAAATCGCCATGCTGCCATATTAGAACTTCCAGATCCTTTCGCAAAATAATGCCTACTTCGCAATCTGCGGTAACCTCTGCGCTAAAGCCCTGTACAGAATCTTGAAAGGGATCGATTTGACCGAACAAATCGCCAGCTTGATGCAAATACAGGATAAAGCTTTTGCCCAGCTCCGACATCTTCGTGATGCGAACCCCGCCCTTTATGACAAAGTATAATTTGTCCGCTGTGTCGCCTTCCCAGAATAAATGCTCGCCTTTCTTTGCTTGCTTGAGATACATAATGCTCTTTAATTTATCGAAATTCGCCTCTGAGAACAATCCCATAATGCCTTTATGATGAACGAAATTTGTTGTAACGGGTGCTGTTTTTTCTTCTTTTACCGGAAAATGAATGGTCATGCGGACCAACTCCTCGACGTTTCTTGTTACCTTAATGATAAAGGAGTTAGCCGTGTTTGTTTATCGGGAGTTCTACTGATCTTTTGAAATTTCCTGAGAAGGTGTGATGAAAATCACAGACAAATCCCTTATAGCTCTGAGACCTCGATAAGGGAAAGCGCTGATTGAGAAATCAGGGTTTTCCCTTATTTACAGATCGTGCATGGGAATGGTTGGGCATCGTGCTTCGTTGCTGAAGAGCCTTCGCAGGCCGTTATTCTCGAGGGAATTTGTCGATTCTGCCAATCTCGTGGATGTAAAACCTGAACGTCGCCGTAAGAGGCACAATAGCAGGGAGGGCAGTGACAATATAGAATGGAATGGTATCTTCGATGGGATTCGGCGGGGGAAATAATCTATTTCGAGTCAAAGCTAATGGACATAAAAAAATGACGCCTAATCCATGCAAGGGCCATCTTCTGTCAGCTAAACTCAGCCGCGGTTAAATGAAATTGTCCACTATCAGACTTAATACGTCGTTCTGTCTGAGAGTAATAAAAAAAGAATTGAACGAAAAATAACGCTATGATATAATCATTAGCGTAATTGACAAATTTAAATTAGGATCGAATCCACTTCTTTTCCTAATTTAATTCTACATCTGGAACTTTGATTTGTCAATGCTCTTTTTTATCCCAGAAAAAGGAGTGTGTTTAGTGGAAATACAAGCGAAGGATTGGCGGCAGGAACAGGAGAGGCTGGCATGGGTTAGGAACAAGCTGCAGGCGAGGATAACCGAACTGGAGCCGGAGGTTGCCGGGCTGCACGATCAGGCGACAGACATCCGCAAGCGGTTTTGGGAAGAAGTTACGATTAACACCAGTACGTACGAAGATTTCGAAGAGAGCTTCTACACAATTAACCAGCAGTCCGCTATATTGGCTGAACGGGAGCGCGGCCATAAGCTGTTGACGCAGCAATGGAAAAACTTAAACCGTCTGCTCCCGTCTCCTTATTTTGGACGCATCGACTTTAAGGAGGACGGTGAGAACCAGAGCGAGCAGATTTATATCGGCGTATCTTCCTTCATCGAAGAAGACGGCTTGAGCTTTCTGATCTATGACTGGCGTACGCCAATCGCGAGCCTATACTATGACTGCTCTCCCGGATTGGCGTCTTACGTCACGCCGGCAGGACGAATCGAAGGGGCGATGGAGCTTAAACGGCAGTATCAAATTCAAAACGGACAAATCCGAAATATGTTTGACGCGAACGAAACGATTGGAGACGAATTGCTGCAGCAGGTACTCGGAAAAGGTGCGGACTCGCAAATGAAGAGTATCGTTGCAACTATCCAGAAGGAACAAAACGCGATCATCCGTAATGATAAAAGCCATATGCTCATCGTACAAGGGGCGGCCGGCAGCGGGAAGACTTCAGCGGCATTGCAGCGGGTGGCGTACTTGCTGTACAAACATCGCCAGACGATCAGGGCCGATCAGATTGTGCTTTACTCACCGAATCCGATGTTTACCAGTTATATCTCCACCGTTCTTCCGGAACTCGGTGAGGAGAATATGCAGCAGACGACTTTTCAGGAGTATCTCGACTATTGGGTAGGTTCCTCGTTGCGGCCGGAGGATCCTTTTGATCAGATCGAATATGTACTGACCGCACTAGGAGCACCGGGGTATGAGGCACGTCTTCAGGGGATTGAATATAAAGCTTCGCAGGCTTTCTTGCATGCCCTCCAGAACTATGGAATGTGGTTGGGACGGGAAGGCATGCGCTTCAACGATATTCGGATTCGGGACCGCACTTTGATTGCAGCGGAGCGAATGAGAGCGGAATTTTATCGTTTTGACCGTTCCTTGCCACTGCTCAACCGCGTCGTTCTCTTACAGGATTGGCTGCTGAATGAGCTTGCTTCGCTTGAACGCCTGGAACGGGATGCGCCATGGGTACAGGATGAGTTGAATTATCTCGATGCCGAGCAGTATGCAGAAGTTTTCGACATGCTGCACAAGGATAGGGAAGTATTCGACATCTCGGAACAATTCGCCACAGTTCGCGAGATAATGAACAATAAGCGTAGAAAAGATGAAGGTGATTTTGACTTTTCCCGCAGGGAGGAAGATATGCTACGCCGCAGGATTGTGAAAGAAAGCTTTAAACCGTTAAGGAAAAGTGTAAAGAAATATTCGTTTATAGATGTCAAAGGCATATACGGCCAATTGTTTGAGGGCGAAGCCGCTTATCGGGAGAAGACGGGTGTGGCAGTCATCCCCCCGCTGTGGACTGAAATATGCAGACAAACAAAGGAAACGCTGCTCCGAAATGAGTTGTTTTACGAGGATGCGACTCCGTATTTGTATGTAAAAGAATTGATTGAAGGCGTCCGGACGAACACGGAAATCCGGTATGTCTTCGTTGATGAGGGGCAGGATTATTCGACATTTCAATACGAGTATTTAAAAAAGCTGTTTCCGCGTGCGCGGATGACGGTACTCGGGGATTTCGGGCAAGCGATTTTCATGCAGTCTACAAGCTTGGCTGCATCCGATTCGCCGCTTGTACGTCTTTTTGGCGAAGCTGAAACAACCCTTGTCAGCCTTGTCCGCAGTTATCGTTCAACTAAGGAGATTGTTGAATTTACGAAACGGATGCTTCCAGGCGGGGAAGAGATTGCACCGTTTGAAAGGGGAGGCCCAAAGCCCCTTCTGACGAGAGCTGTTGGAGAGGAGATGCGTGATGCGCAAATTCTGGCCGACATCGAGGCGCTAATAGCCGAGGGCTTCGATTCCATCGCCGTCATAACGAAGACTGCAGCCGAAAGCCGTGAGGCCCATGAATCGTTGCGGATTCATGGAGTAGAAGCCACGCGCCTCATAACGAAGGATACGCTGGACTTTGAAAAAGGTGTGATGGTCATTCCTGTGTATCTAGCCAAGGGTGTCGAGTTTGATGCCGTTCTGGTCTATGACGCTTCGCCTGAAGCATACGGCCGGGAAAACGAACGCAAGCTTCTATATACAGCGTGCACGCGGGCGATGCACCGGCTTCATCTTTATACCACTGGTGATTGGTCGCCGTTCGTGCAGGCATTGCCTGCAGATTTGTACGAGAAAGCGTCATATTGACGGTTGTAAGCAAGAATGACATGACGAATCCTTTTTTCCACGTGTCGACTTCTCACCTACGAGCAGAGCAATTTGATTCTCGACCGTTATTTTCATCCATAAACAGCTCAATGAGCAGAAAGCAGGAACATATGTCAGCTCCTTCGCAAACAAAACCAGTGGCAGCCGGCGGAGACAACTTCTCGCTGAAAGCCATTCTCCCCCCGCTCATAGCTATTATTGTTGCCATGATCATGGTTATTCTGGACAGCACCGTCGTTAATAATGCCATTCCGAAACTCGTAGAATACTTTGACACCGATCTGAAGACGATCCAATGGACCATCACGGGCTATACGCTGGCCTTAGCGGCCGTTATCCCGCTTGCAGGCTGGATGACCGATAAATTCGGATCCAAGCGAATTTTCATGATTACGATCGCTTTGTTCACGATTGGCTCCGTGCTGTGCGGCATCGCGCAGACGCCGGAGCAGCTGATCATATTCCGCGTCATTCAAGGCTTGGGCGGCGGCATGGTGGCCCCGATCGGGATGACTATGGTGTTCAAGCTCGCGCCTCCAGAGCGCCGCGGATCCATCATGGGCCTGCTCGGCATCCCCATGCTGCTGGCGCCGGCATTCGGTCCGGTGTTATCCGGCTGGCTGGTCGATTCTGTCAGCTGGCATTGGATTTTTATCATCAATCTGCCGATCGGCATTATCGCTCTCTTTCTTGGGTATAAATATTTGCCAAAATCCGATCGGCATGCGGCGCCGCACCTGGACCTCATCGGCATGTGCCTCGCGCCGATTGCCTTCTCCATGCTGGCGTTCGGCGTAAGCGAAGGCGGCACCAGCTGGTCCAGTCCTTCGACCATTACGGGTTTGACCGTCGGCGGCATTGCGCTCATCCTTTTTATTTTCGTGGAACTAGGACAGAAGCAGCCGTTGCTGGAGCTGAAAGTGTTCAAGTCATCCGACTTTACACGCAGTATCATCTTGACATGGATCGTACAGCTCGCGATGTTCGGCGCAATGCTGATCGTGCCGTTGTATCTGCAGGGCGTCATGCACTACACCGCGTTTGAAACGGGCTGGATCCTGATGCCTTATGCACTATGCGCGGCTATCGGCATGCCAATCAGCGGCCGATTGTTCGATAAGATCGGCGCGCGGCCGCTCGCCTTCTCCGGTCTTACCGTTGTGTCCATTTCCCTTTACATCTTGTCTGGCATATCGGTGGATACCTCGTTGTGGGTGATTATCCTGTGCATAAGCATCATGGGTCTCGGCATGGGCTTCTCCATGATGCCGCTGAACACGCATGTCCTGAACTCTGCGCCTCGCGCTCTGGTGAGCCGCGTTACGCCGCTGACAACAGCAGCTCAGCAAGTCGTCGTCTCGTTCGCGGTCGCGGGCTTGACCGGCTATCTGACGTCGCAGATCAATTCACACGCCGCAAGCGCGGGAGCGGACGCCAATCCGCTAAGCGCCGTCGTCGCGGGTTACGGCGACACGTTCTTCCTGTCTGCGTGTCTCGCGACCGCGGGTATCGCACTGTCGCTCCTTCTGCGTAAACCGAAGCAGCAGGTAGAAGACAGCCCCGTCGGCGGGGATAATCCGGATCCGGCGGCGATGATGGGTCACTAACTGCGGATCGGACAGAGATTCGCTCGAATGCATTTGCCTTGGCCTTTTGTTGGCCAAGGCTGTTTTTTTTGATTATTATTGAGTTCAGGAACATTAGCATGATCAGGGCTATTCGTTTTTCCGAACATGACAAGTCATAAGGGGTTATGATACTAGAGGAACAGTGAAAATCAAGAGTGGGGACATGGAAGAAACTGATCTAAATCTGCGTGGTCTTTAAGCAATGATAGACAGGATTCTTCTTAGGTCTTAATACGATGGAGGTGGCCAAATTGACAAAAAATAAATTTCAATTAAAAAGAGAAGCTACCTATCAGTTGCTCCTTGAAGCGGGTATGAATTGTTTTTCGGAAAAGGGATATGCGGCGACAACGCTCGGAGATATTGTCGCGCGAACAGGGCATACGAAGGGTGCATTTTACGGGCATTTCACAAACAAAGAACAGTTATTCATGCATGTGCTTGATTATCAGCTTCAATTAACGAATGGATGGACTGATATCCCTAAACAATATAGCCCCGCGGATACAACACTTGAGGAAGTGCTCTCGATTACGCTGACAAGCCTTGGGCAGATGGTAAAAGGTGTCGATAAGTGGATCGTGGTGCTGATTGATTTCTACCAGCAAACCAAACACGATTCGGAGATACACGGCATGCTCAAGGGGAAATACCGCAAGTGGATTGCAGGAATCGAAGCGTAAGTGATTACCTTGCAAGAGAAGGGATGGATCCCGCCGGATAAGGATCCCCATGTAATTGCTATTCAAGTGATTGCATTTAACGAAGGCTATACCATTTTTTCGCTTCTATTTGAAGGCACCAACCCGGGAGCGCATATCAATGGACTAGTCAAGCTGATGGCTTAATTAACTGTGGTCATACATGCATCCGTATCCAGTGTTGCCACTATTTTCTTGACGAATTGTTCAAAACCCACATAATATATACTCTATGGAATGTATTTAAATCATATTAAATCATCCGTTTCGGGAGTCAGTCTAAAACAAATGCATCGTCCGAGCTGTTACCAACAAAATTAAAAGTAAGTATTATTAGAGGAGAGAGATTGATGGACAACGTTCAGAGCCCGCTCGGCACGCGGAAAAATGTACGGGCTTTTCTAGCAATCGTAGTATTTGTAGCCGTTTTATTACAGGCATTATCCGTTCACAGCCAGACTGTATTTGCAGCTTCCGATTGGAGGATGGGGGCCGGAGCCGGTCATCCGGCAGCTCTTGGCTTTGAGCCGTATGGGTTGGACGTCGATCCTATCAACGGCTATTTGTTCGTAACGGATGATAGCAACTTTGCAGTCAAGATATTTGACTTGGACGGAACCGCTACAGGGATGACGTTAACGGCCTCCTCCGGCAGTTTCACTGATCCCCTAGCTATTAAATTCGATGGTGCAGGACATGTATATGTAACGGATAAATGGTACGTTTACCGATTTGACGTCACCTTTTCGAGCGGAACCTATATGTTCAGCAATATGATTAAATGGGATGGCATCAGCGCGGCTCCTTCGGTAGGCAGACTTGATTACCCTCAGGGCATCGCCGTTTTTGGCAACGATTTGTACATCGCGGATACGTATAATAACCGTGTACTCAAATTCGATGTATCCACCTTCAGTCCAATGAGCAATCCGGTGGTTTGGTCGGGCGATGTGGATCCGGATCCAGCTGTAAACGCGACCATTCAAAATCCTTTCGGTATAGCCGCGGACAGCTCTGGCGTCTACATCGGCAATAATGTAAATATGAACGGGAAAATTATAAAAGTAATGGCAGACGGGAGCACGTTGACCAAAGCGATATACCGTCCTTATGGATTCAGCTTGCATACCGACGGTTATTTGTATGTGGCTGCCAACGGCAGCAGTGGCAGCCTTGTGACCCGTTTTGATTCGAGCTTGAACGAAATTGGGGAATATTTTGGGGGCAACTCGGGAGCAATTGCCCCTACAAATATCGGGTTTGATGATACGGGAGCGCTATATTTAAGCACGTATGCCCAAATGGTTCCGTACGATCTCGTATATGATACGGTTTGGAAGCTGTCGCTAGGGGCACCTGACAACCGGTTGACCGGATTGACGGCAAGCGATATTACGCTCATCCCGTCGCCATTCTCGCCGAATACGTTAGACTACACGGCAAGCGTGGCGAGCGGTGTTACTTCAACGAAGATTACGCCGGTGCTAAGCGACAGTACGGCTAGCGTTACCATCAACGGCACAAGCGTAACTAGCGGCAGCGCTTCTTCTCCCATTGCATTAAATAAAGGCGATAATTCGATTCAAGTCGTCGTGACTGCGAATAACGGCGCAAAGCGAAACTACACGATTAAGGTAACCCGAGCACCTTACGCCGATGCGACGTTGAGCGGGCTAGCTGTTAGCTCAGGGGCGCTTAATGAGACGTTCGCCGCTGGCACGCTAGCATATACGGCTAATGTCGCGAATAGCGTCGCATCAATTGACGTCACTCCGACTGTTAATAACAGCCGGTCAACGTTGAAAGTGAACAACATGGCGGCCGCGAGTGGCAGCGCGTCTACCGTTACTCCGCTTGTCGTCGGGCCGAACACGATTACTATCAGTGTCACGGCCGAGGACGGCACCACATCGAACGACTACACCATTATCGTTACGCGGGCTCCTTCGGCGGTTGCGACACTTGGTTCACTCACCGTTAGCCAAGGTGGACTCAACGAAACGTTCGCTTCCGGCACGACGGCCTATACGGCGAATGTCGCGAACAGTGTTAATACGATCAGCGTAACGCCGACCGTATCGAACAGTTCAGCAACATTAAAGGTTAACAGCGTTTCATCTGTTAGCGGCTCGGTGTACGGACCGATTCCGCTTAATGTCGGACCGAATACGATAACAATCGACGTTACGGCTCAGGATGGCGTCACGACTAGCTCTTATAGCATTGTCGTCACGCGTGCACCATCATCTGCCGCTACGCTAAGCGGGCTGACGATTAGCCCGGGTTCGTTCAACGAAACGTTCGCGACCGGCACGACGGCCTATACGGCGAATGTCGCGAACAGTGTTAATACGATCAGCATAACGCCGACCGTATCGGACAATTCAGCGACATTAAAGATTAATGGCATTTCTTCTGTTAGTGGCTCCACGTACGGACCGATTCCGCTTAATGTCGGACCGAATACCATTACAACCGTTGTTACCGCCCAGGACGGCGTCACGACTAGCTCTTACAGCATCGTAGTGACGCGTGCACCATCATCAGCCGCCACGCTGAGCGGGCTGACGATTAGCCCGGGTTCGTTCAACGAAACATTCGCTTCGGGCACAACAACCTATACGGCTAGCGTGGCGAACAATGTCGCTGAGATTAACGTGATCCCGACCGTATCAGACAGTACAGCATCGCTCAAGGTGAATGGCGAGACGTCGGTTAGCGGCTCAGTGTATGGACCGATTCCGCTTGAAGTCGGACCGAATACCATTACAACCGTTGTTACCGCTCAGGACGGCGTAACGACTCGTTCTTACAGCATCGTAGTGACGCGTGCGCCATCATCAGCCGCCACGCTGAGCGGGCTGTCAATCAGCCCGGGAACGTTGAATGAACCGTTCGATTCCGAAACGCTTGCCTACACGGCAAATGTGGAGAGCGGCATCTCTTCGATCAGTGTGACGCCGGTCGTCGCCGAGAGTCATGCGACGATTACAATAAATGGTGTTACTGCGGCAAACGGAAGTGTTTTTGGTCCAATAGCACTTAAGACAGGCTTAAACACGGTTACGGTTGTCGTAACCGCACAGGATGGCGTCACGCAAAGGTCTTACCGTCTTGACATTACTCGGCTTTCAACTACCGGCTCGCAGCCTGAACAGCCTTCGGGAGATAGCGGGACAGTAAAGCCGCCGATCGTCCTGAATGATATTTCCGGACATTGGGCGGAAGCAGAAATACGCAAAGCTGTTGCAGATGGATGGGTTTCTGGGTATCCGGACGGATCGTTCAAACCAAAACGAGAAGTGACAAGAGCCGAATTCGTGCTGATGTTGGCAAAGTCCCAAGGATGGAAGGAATCGGATGCAGAGAGTGTGGCTAAATTTTCCGACATCGATAATATAGGGGAATGGGCACAGACCGCAGTTTCTATGGCCGTTCAGATGGGCATGATTAACGGCTACGAGGATGGAAGCTTCCGTCCGAACCAACCGATAACGCGTGCAGAAATGACACAGATGATCATAAGAACGCTAGGTATGTCTGTCGAATTGGATCAATCCACCTCATTCGCAGACAATTCGAATATTTCCGCATGGTCGCTGCCTTATATTGCCGAAGCGGTCAAGCGAGGTCTCGTAAAAGGTTTGGACAATAATCGGTTCGAGCCGAACCGTAAAGCATCGCGAGCCGAAGCCGTCGTCATCCTAACAAGATTGTTGAATCATGAATAGGGGAGCCAGCCGCAGGCTCTCTACACATGGAGAACAAAACAACAAGCCCGCATTCATCGGAATGCGGGCTTGTTGTTTTCAGGCTGCTTTAACTTTTTTTGTGCTTTCTCATCCATTAAATCGCCGTACTAAGTGCATGGCTGGCTCACTATGGAATAAAATAGTAAGATAAATCTGCCGGTGGAAATAATGCCAAAACAGCAGGGGGAAGATGCTTATGCATTCAGATTGGAAACAAGCTGAGGAAGCATTGAGGGAAATTGAAGTCATTGGTCATGAAAATAATAAGCCTGTTTCCGTCGTCGGTTTTGCAGAAGATTTGCGCTGCATCGGCTTCGGAACGGATGCTGCGGTCTTTTATCACTCGGACACCCCTAATTACGCATATAAAGTGTATTCCATGCAAGCATTAGCAAAAAAGGAAGTAGAAGAAGGCATATACAAACGTTTGAAAGGATCACAGTATTTCCCGCAATGTTTTGGAGCCGGACCCAACTATTTGGTATTAAGCTTTGAAAAAGGAGTAACCTTATATGATTGTCTTCTGCAAGGCATCCATGTTCCAGAGCAAGTGATTCAAGACGTTGAGGAGGCTCGGGAGTTTGTGCGAAGTCAAGGACTGAACCCCAGGGATATTCATTTGAAAAATGTTCTTTTGCAAGAGGGAAGAGGAAAAGTTCTCGATGTATCGGAATATATACAGGAAGGTAACGACAGTAGATGGGAACATTTGGTATGGGGATATAAACATTTCTATTCTCTGATAGGCGAAGCACAGGTGCCATTATGGATCTTGGAAACCATATCGAACTGGTATAATCGGATGGATGCGTCAAGTTTTGGAATTGAAGACTTCTCTAAACGTGTGAGTCGGCTTTTCTTTGGGGAACGCAAATGAAGGGGAAACTCCTATTTAGAAAGGGTGTTTTGCGTTGGGGTATATCATGGAGCTCAGAAAGCTAGTTGGGTCAAGACCGCTTATAATGGCAGGTGCTTGCGTGTTATTGCATTACAACCAGCGATTGTTATTACAGCGTAGAACCGACAACGGGTTATGGGGACTTCCTGGTGGTTCGATGGAACCTGGAGAAAGTTTCGAGGAGGCTGCTAAACGGGAACTTTTTGAGGAAACAGGTCTTACAGCCAGCAGTCTTGAATTGTTCCATGTCTTCTCTGGAAAAGATCTGTATTATAAATATCCGCACGGTGATGAAGTATATAATGTCGTCTCCGCATACGAATGTATTCATTTTGATGGGATTTTAAATGAGGATGGAAGCGAAACGCAAGAGCTGCGTTTTTTTGAATACGATGATATCCCAACCGAATTATCACCGCCAGACATACCCGTAATAACTAAATTTCTTCAAGATCATGCTTCATCGAGGAGATAGAACTATATCACAAGTTTTATAAGTGAAGAAAGATTAAACTACAATTATGATCGTTCAAAACAGCGGTAGCTATGGACCTCGTTTCTTGTCCGTTGCGGCCGCTGTTTTAAATAGAGAGGCCAGTCTAATACGTTGCTGCATGATTCCGCTGAATCTCTTATCGACGCCCTTGGAAGGTGCGGCGCAAATCCTCAACCCATTTATCCGGCGTTTCCCAGGGGATGAAATGTCCGCCATGCTCATGAGTTGTGATGTTGACATGGTTATACCAAGGAGCGCGATCACTGTCGAGAAATTTCTGTACCCGTGTCTCGGTCGTGACACCTGGCGGGTTTTCGTAGCCGACGAAGGTTATGCCGGTTGGTGCCTCAATGACTGGCATGCGATCATGAGCGGGCGTCCATGGATAACGGTTAGCGTTCGCATAGACGCGCATGGAGGTTTCAATGGTATTGTTTGCCCAGAAGATGGTTGCGTGTGTTAAGATATCGTCCTTTGTAAAGACATCCTCGATATTCCCTTTATTGTCACTCCACCTAGTCCATCTCTCCAAGATCCATGCGAGCATGCCAACTGGCGAATCGCTAAGTCCGTAGGCGAGTGTACTGGGATCAAGAACGTGTACGGCGAGATGCGATGCGAAACGGCGATCAAACTCCAAAATCCGCGAACGAATTTGCTCAGGAATGCCGTCTGGTATCGGACGGCCTCCCGATAGATCCCAAGCGCGTTCCCCATTAAACAAATTCAATTTTTGAGCAGAGCCGATATGAATGGCGTACAGCTCATCGCTATATTTATGCCCCAGTTGACCGGTCACGAGAGCACCTACGTCGCAACCCCCAGCCGCATATTTAGGATAGCCGAGAATGTCGGTCATGAGCGTATGCCAGAGATCGGCAATTTTCCAAAAATTCATGTCTGGGTTGTTTGGCGACGGCTTCGAAAATCCAAAACCGGGAAGAGAAGGCACGATGACGTCGAACGCATCAGCCGGATTACCTCCGAATGCGCCAGGATCCGCAAGTGGATCAATGACCTTAGACCAATGCCAGAAAGTCCACGGCCAACCATGTGACAGGATTAAGGGCACGGGGTTCGGCCCAGCCCCCGGTTTACGCATAAAATGCACGGGAACCCCGTCAACCTCTACGTTATAGTGTTCGTAGGCGTTGATCGCTTTCTCGGATTTACGCCAGTCGTACTCGTGAATCCAATAGTCGACGAGTTCCTCAAGGTAGTTCCGGCTCACACCGTAAAACCAGTCTTCATTACCGGCATCGAGAGGCCATCTAGTGGATTTTAAACGATATTGAAGATCAGCGAGCAGCTCATCCGATACGTGGATCGGACTAGGTTTCAGCACAAACGGCTTTGTTGTCATAAGTGTTCCTCCATTTACGAATCAAATATCCTTCCTTGTATGATTTAATTTTTCCTTTACCCGGGATGGACTAAAGAAATGCAATCGCAGCTTGTACTATGAATCGCTGCCCAATTCCACTAGACGCCGTAATGAGGGCATTGCGGATGCAATTGCCTGTTTTTCCTCCTGAGTAAGCCCATCCATGAATGCCGATATCCGCGCCATACGCTCCAAGCGGCGCGAATCAATAACATTTGCACCTAGTGCGGTAATATGAACGAGAACGACGCGGCCATCATTCGGATCTGGGCGGCGCTCGACGAATCCATCTCGTTCAAGCCTTGTGACCAATTGTGTGATTGCTGATTGCGTAACCTGCTCATTAGCTGTCAGCTCAGTAAGACGCATAGGACTCTTGCGACATAAGGTATGCAGGACAGAAAGCGTAGTGAAGCTTAGCTTTTCAATGGACGGCAAACGAATGAAAATCCGTGTTAAATCCTCGAATACCATAGCGAAATCACTAACGTTCAACTCATTTTGATTATGTTTAGTTTCCATGCTTAGAACTATATCACATATTTATATAAGAGTCTAATATAAGAGTCTAATATAAATATCTAATATAAATATCCAATATAAACATTTAATATAAACATTTAATATAAATGGGTTGACTCATCGAATCTATTGCAGCCAAATACTATCCAGTCATGACCTTTGGCAAGCCAGTAGATTGGGAATCCGAATGCGGCAACGATCAGTGCTGTTTTTGGCAACCCATTAGGAGAGGACTCCGGCTTTTATTGCATGGGAAGAGGAAAAGAATCTATCGAGTAATGCCTGAAATATTTTATTAACAAGACTATAAACCCTATTATTTTTTAGTCGTTTTTTGTCGATTAAAGTCTTATAAAAAAGGGTGGGGTTGAGCATATGACTGTATTGCGTAAGCTATCTTTAACTTTTAAGTTCATAACGGTGGTCGGATTAGTAATTACATTCGTGCTGGGATCTATATTGCTCTTAAATCTGCAGCAGGTAAGGTCATTAAGCATAAACAAAGGTGAGCTTGAGGCAGAGAAGGCTGGCATGGATTACGCAACAAAGCTGGAGAACACGATGACAGAGCATGAAGCGACTTTACGGACGCTGTCGTCGCTGCTGCTGGAGACAAGGAAAACGAGTCGTCTATCGCGGGAGGATATCATTGCTATTATGAGCCGAATGCTGCAGGAGCAACCGGGTGTGTTCGGCCTCTATACGCTCTGGGAGCCGGACGCATTTGATCAGAACGATCAGGCCAATCGAAGCAAAGCGGCGTATGACGATGCATCTGGCAGGTTTGTACCCTACCTTATTCATGATGGCGAACAGGTGGCAGCCGAGCCGTTGAAGGATTATGAGACGCCGGGAGCCGGAGATTACTATCTTATTCCAAAAGCGAGCAAGAAGATATCTTATATTGAACCATACACGTATGAGGCAGGAGGCGTACAAACGGAATTAATGTCGGTTGTCTATCCGATCTTGGACGACAAGGGTACGTTTCTCGGTATCGTTGGCATCGATCTGTCGCTTACCCAGCTTCAGGAGGAAGCTGCAAAGTACAAACCGCTAGAGGGTTATGTTTCGCTAGTTACGGCAGGCGGCGTGTACGCGGCCAATCCGAATGATCCAGATTCGATTTTGCAGCCATATGGGGATAATCCCGAGAAGCAACTGTTATGGGAGCAAGTAAAGAGCGGGGAGAATTACAAGGCATTTACATTGAATTCCAAGGGCATCAGCGTGCTCCGCGTGTTCGATCCGGTTCAAATGCCGGGCAGCGAGCAGGTTTGGTATACACAATCGGCTGTTTCCAAGGAAGTTATTTTGACAGAGTATGAGGATGCGAAATTCAGTGCGATTTGGACTTCCGTAGCAGCTATGCTAATCTTGGCGGCCGTTATGGCATTCCTTGTCTGGAGCATGGTCATCAAGCCGCTCCGGATGTTATCCGGCAAGCTTCAGCTTATGTCGCAGGGGGACTTGACGCAGCAGCTGCATATTCGGACAGGCGACGAATTCGGCGTTATGGGCGGACATTTCAACGAAATGACAAGCAAGCTTCGCGGGATGTTCCAGCTCGTTTCTGATTTATCCATGGCAGTCGGCGCGACTTCGGAGCAGCTAACCGCAAGCGCGGAGCAGACCGGCAGAGCTTCCGAGACGATTGCGATGTCGATTGGACATGTAGCCGAAGGGGCCCAAAGCCAGCACCATTATGCGTCGGAAGCGTCGCAGGCAATGGGTGAAATGACGATAGGCGTTCAGCGTATTGCAGATTCTTCAGCGTTTGTCTCCACATCTGCGGAGGATGTTGCCCGGCAGACAAAAGAAGGAAGCGCCCAACTGCAAGCAGCTATCAATCTGATGGATGAGCTGCAAACATCGGTAGCGGAGACGGGAAGCGCGATCGATCGTTTAGGAGAGCGGTCGGACCAGATCGGCGGCATGATTGACATCATTGCCGGCATAAGCACACAAACGAATTTGCTTGCCTTGAATGCAGCGATTGAAGCCTCAAGAGTAGGTGAGCATGGCAGAGGCTTTGCCGTAGTTGCCGCGGAAATCCGTAAGCTTGCAGAGCAAACCAAAAAAGCTGCCGAGCAGGTAACGGACTTGGTCGAGGATGTGCGAGGGGATACGCAAAAAGCGGCACTTACCATGGCGGCAGGCAATGAGAAGGTGCAGCAGGGCGTGAGAAGCGTAGCCGATAGCGGACAATTGTTCACTTCCATTCTAACGGAAATGACACAGGTTAATGATCAAATTCAAGAGGTATCCGCGGCGGCTCAGCAAATGACGGCCAGCACGGAACAAGTTTCTGCCAGTGTTGTTCAGCTTACTGATCTTGCATCGGATGCGTCCTCGGAATCGCAAAGCGTTGCCGCAGCATCGGAGGAGCAGCTTGCCTCCATGGAGGAAATTTCCGCTTCAGCGGAGGCGCTGAGCAGCATGGTCCAAGAGCTGCTGGAGAAGCTGTCCGAATTTAAAATATAGCTTTTCTTGAAAGGGTCATCCTGCTGATGTGAATGCAGGATGATCTTTTTTTATGTGGATAGCTTTGTTTTATTATGGACATTTTATACTGAAATTCAATTTCCTCATAAGATAAAGTAATTCATTTGTGGATACATGCAGAAGTAACAAGCGGTCGGTACATGTATGAGAGTTAAAATTTAAGGCTGAGAAGTTTGTGAGATTCCACGGTTATACGAAGAATTTTCAAGTAAGCATCGCTTGTTAATCGATTCACTGATCACCTCTCTTTTTGCCTGTCGTCCGTTCGCTGATATAAAAACGCGTAATAACGGAAGAGCAATGAGGCAAGAGCAATAACGATACTGCAATAACTTGAGTGTAATAAAGAGCAATAACGATAGTGCAATAACGAAAGTGCAATAACGAAAGTGCAATAACGAAAGTGCAATAACGTGAGTGTAATAACGCAAGAGCAATAACAATAGAGCAATGACACAAGAGCAATAACGATAGTGTAATGACGCAACTCCCGTTTTTGTCACAAATGAGCAGCTTATCTTGTTTTAATTAAAGAGAAACCAAAAAGCTGAACGAATAGAGCAAATAGATAAGAATGGACGTGGACAAATGCAAGAGTTGTACAAGCAGTACAAGAATCTATTGTTTAAGCTTGCTTACCAGCTGACCGGATCTGTTTCGGATGCGGAGGATGTGGTGCAGGATGTTTTTTTGAAGATCATAGACGTGCCGTCGGAAAAACTCGCTGAACCGAAAGCCTATTTGTGCAAAATGGTTACGAATCGCTGTCTGGATTTGCACAAGTCAGCACGCAAGAAGCGTGAGCAATACTTTGGCGAATGGCTGCCTGAGCCGTTTCTGAGTTCAAACGAGGATGCGATGGAATCGGTCGTCCGTGACGATCTTTTGTCTTATGCGATGCTTGTTCTGCTTGAGAAGCTTTCGCCATCGGAACGAATGATTTTTGTCCTTCGCGAGGCGCTTGGCTTTGATTATGATGAAATCGCCCAGCTAGTAGAAAAAAGTGAAGCGAATTGCCGCAAGCTGTTAAGCCGTGCAAGAGCGAAGATGGGAATCAGCTCCGATGAGCTAATTCATCAGGAAGCAGCCAATCACGAATGGGCTAATGGCTTTGTCACGGCGCTGAAACAGGGGAATCTGAATGAAATCATGTCCATGCTTGGCCAGGATGTCGTACTCGTCTCTGACGGAGGCGGCAAAGTGACTGCAGCCGTTGAGCCAATTGAAACACGGGAGCTTGTTGCAAGGTTCCTTCTTGGTCCTGTGCGTCAGGCTGCATTAATTGACGGAAACGTAGTTATTGAGATCGGTCAAATAAACGGGCAGCCTGGGCTTATTCTCCGTTCCAATGAGCGCGTCCACACGGTAGCTATGCTCCATGTCGAAGGCGATTTGATAAGAAACTTATACGTGGTGAGAAATCCCGACAAGCTTTTGTATATGGAGAAGTGAAGCTGCTGATCAAGGGAGGGAACCATTTCTTCCGAAATTCCCTTTGCCCTTGCAATGGAAATAACGGAATTGAATAAAACTAAGCTAATGCAAATGAACAGCCAATAAGTAAAAAAGATTGAATTGTGAGGAAGAGGCTGTTCGACAGCGATATGCTCCCGATACGGTAGACAGGTGAGATGATAAAAACCTGTTCTTGTGAGGGGAGCATTTTTCATGGGTAAAAAGGAAACATGCTGCCTCGAAGTCATTCGCTATCAGTTGAGAGAGTGAAATGAGTCGCGCGGATGTGAAAGATGCAATTGAAAAGTTTGGCATGAGTAAAACAAAACCTGCGAAAAAATGTTGTCATATTTTAACAATAGTAATTGATTGTTGGCAAAATGAAGCGGCCTTAGTCCTAGGCAATGTAGGAAGCAGGAGGCTTATACTTATTTCGTTTTTTGTACTAAGGTAGATCAAGAAACCGCTGTAGCATCTGATCTACGTTGTACTTTGTACAACGTCATTGCAGTTTCTGCAATAGATTCAGCGGATTCTAGTTAGTTTCAGGGAAATTTCCGTTGCACGCTGTACAGAGTACAACGTAGCCCCTCAAGTACTGTCGGAACTGACCCCAAACCGTGAGACAAAATAAAACACCTTTCTATTGAAATGAGGTTAGCAGGCGTACCTGTAAAGGACGTGATGGAACAGTTGCTCATTCGTAATACGACGCAGTTAAAGACGTGGATGAAATGGTATCGTAATGGTGAAGTACATCGTTTGGAACAACCTGTAGGAAAACAGTACAGTTTTAACAAGGGACCTGAATATGCCACGGAGTTAGCCAAATTAGAGAGTGCAACGTATCATGCAGCAGGAGAGGCTACAATGCAAGGTGAAGGTCAAGAAACGCAAAAAGACAGGAGCACCCGTTTATGTGTCAGAGAACCTGTTAAAGCGCAATTTCAAATCCGAAAAACCGTTACAGAAGTTAGTGACGGATATCACGTACTTGCCCTTTGGGCCTAAAATGTTGTATCTTTCAAGCATTCAAGATTTGTTTAATGGAGAAATGGTTGCTTTTACGATAGGGGATACACAGGATACAGCATTTGTTTTGGACACGCTAAATCAGCTTCCTGCGTTGCCAGAAGATTGTGTGCTTCATAGTGACCAAGGTTCGGTCTATACGTCAGAGGCTTACCAGAAGGCCGTAAAAAGCAAAGGCATTACCATGAGCATGTCCCGTAAGGGTACGCCCGCTGATAATGCCCCCATCGAATCGTTTCACGCCTCTCTAAAGTGCGAAACATTCTATCTCGACCATTTAACCTGTACAACGACCGCCATCGTGATACAGATAGTCAAAGATTACATTCATTATTATAACCATATTCGTATTCAAGCGAAACTAAATAACCAGTCACCGATTCAGTATCGGCAACTGGCATGTTAGTTAGGTGTTTTATCCCTGTCTCATTAGCAGGGGTCAGTTCC